>NZ_JACARZ010000058.1:0-56105 GCF_013386315.1 Pseudomonas sp. P7779
GTTCCAGATGTGTTAACTGATACACCGCATTCGCGAGCAAGCCCGCTCCCACATTTGAGCTGCGGTGTCTTGGGAATCGTCGTTTACTGGGCCAGCCAGCCACCGTCGATATTCCACGCCGCGCCCCGCACCTGGCTGCCGGCTTCGCTGCACAGGAACAGCACCAGCTCCCCCAATTGCGGCGGTGTCACGAACTCCAGCGAAGGCTGCTTCTCCGCCAGCAAATCCTGCTGCGCCTGCTGCGGGTCAACCCCGCTGGCAATGCGGTCATCAATCTGCTTCTGCACCAGCGGCGTCAGCACCCAGCCCGGGCAGATGGCATTGCAGGTGACATTACTCTGGGCGGTCTCCAGGCCCACCACCTTGGTCAGCCCGATCACCCCGTGCTTGGCAGCGACGTAAGCCGCCTTGCCCACCGAACCCACCAGCCCATGCACCGAGGCGATATTGACGATCCGCCCCCAACCCTTGGCTTTCATGCCCGGCAGGCTCAACCGCGTGCTGTGGAACACCGACGACAGGTTGATTGCAATGATCGAATCCCAGCGCTCCACCGGGAATTCGTCCACCGGCGCCACATGCTGGATCCCGGCGTTGTTCACCAGAATGTCGATGCCGCCAAACTCGCGCTCGGCGTAGGCGATCATCTCGGCGATCTGCGCCGGGTCGCTGACGTCAGCCGGATGATGCCCGACCTTGCCGCCGAAGGCCTGCACCTGGGCGATCACCGCGCTGGCATCGCCGAAGCCGTTGAGGATCAGGTTGGCGCCGGCCTTGGCCAGGCTCAGGGCGATGCCCAGGCCGATGCCGCTGGTGGAACCGGTGACCAGGGCGGTCTTGCCGTTCAATGTCGTCATATCAACCTCACACAATGCCGGTGGCGTAGAAAGTACCAATCACCACGAACACCGCGAGGGTCTTGATGATCGTGATGCCGAAAATATCTTTATAGGCTTCGCGGTGGGTCAGCCCGGTGACCGCCAGCAGCGTGATCACGGCGCCGTTGTGGGGCAGGGTGTCCATGCCGCCGCTGGCCATCGCCGCGACCCGGTGCAGTACTTCAAGGGGGATATTGGCCGCATGGGCCGCTGAAATAAAGCTCTCCGACATGGCCGCCAGCGCGATGCTCATGCCGCCCGAGGCGGAACCGGTGATGCCGGCCAGCAGGGTCACGGTAATCGCTTCGTTGACCAGTGGGTTGGGAATGCCCTTGAGCCAGTCCGCCAGCACCAGGAAGCCCGGCAGCGAGGCGATCACCGCACCAAAACCGTATTCCGAAGCGGTGTTCATCGCCGCCAGCAGCGCGCCGCTGACCGCGCTCTTGCTGCCCTCGGCGAGCTTGCTGCGAATCGCCGAGAAGCCGAACACCAGCACCACGATAATCCCCACCAGCAACGCCGCCTGCACCGCCCAGATTGCCGTGAGCTTGGCGACTTCGGTCTGCACCGGCGCGCTCATGCCCGGCAGGCTGAGGATGTGGGTCTTGCCGTACCACAGCGGAATCCAGTGGGTGAACAGCAGGTTCATGATGCCCACCAGTAACAGCGGCGACAGCGCGATCCAAGGGTTGGGCAGCTTGATGTCTTCGGCGGTTTCCGGCTCGTTGCGCAGCTCGGTCCCATAGCCTTCACCGGCGCGCTGGGCCTTGTTGCGCTGGCGGGCCAGGTACAGCATGCCGGCGCAGAACACGAAGATCGTGCCGATCAGCCCCAGCCATGGCGCGGCCCAGGCGGTGGTGTTGAAGAAGGTGCTGGGGATGATGTTCTGGATCTGCGGCGTGCCGGGCAGGGCGTCCATGGTGAACGAGAACGCGCCGAGGGCGATGGTCGCCGGCAGCAAGCGCTTGGGGATATTGCTCTGGCGGAACATCTCGGCCGCAAACGGGTACACCGCGAACACCACCACGAACAGCGACACGCCGCCGTAGGTCAGCAGGGCGCACACCAGCACGATCACCAGCATCGCCTGGCGCGTGCCGAGCAACTGGATCGCGGCGGCGACGATGGAGCGCGAGAAGCCGGAGATTTCAATCAGCTTGCCGAACACCGCGCCGAGCAGGAATACCGGGAAATACAGCTTGAGGAAGCCGACCATTTTCTCCATGAACACCCCGGTGAACGCGGGAGCGACGGCGGAAGGGTCGGTGAGCAGCACGGCGCCGAGGGCGGCGATGGGGGCGAACAGGATGACGCTGTAGCCACGGTAGGCGGCCAGCATCAGCAGCGCCAGGGCCGCTAGGGCAATGATCACACTCATGGTGTGTCTCCATCTGATTGTTATTTTTGTGGGGGTGAGGCGGTGGGGAGGGGCTTTAGCGAGATGTGTGCCAAGTTATTAACTTATTGAAATATATAGATAAATTCTTGATTTGTGAGAGCGTTCTCAAGTTTTGTCCCGAATTTGAGACTGTTGGAGATCAAATGTGGGAGCGGGCTTGCTCGCGAATGCGGTGTATCAGGCAGTAATTCAGGCACTGACACACCGCATTCGCGAGTAAGCCCGCTCCCACATTGGATTTTCTCTGTATTTGGAATTGTGTCTCTGTTTTGAGATTATGCGATGCCCAGCGCAACCATTTTCTTGTACAAGGTCGACCGACCCAGCCCAAGCCGCTTCGCCGCCTCCACCACATTCCCCTCACAGTGCTTCAACGCCGCCCCAATCACCTGCCGATCAAACCGCTCCCGGGCCGCGCTGAAACTCTCGCCCTCAACGGTCTCTACCGAACTCTGCTCAACCGGGCTGAATGTACCAATTGCTGCGCGAATTTCACTGGCATCCAGCACCAGGTCATCACTCAACAGTGCCGCCCGCTCCAGCACATTGCGCAGCTCGCGGATATTCCCCGGCCACGCATGCTGCGCCAATAACGCCAAGGCCTCGCGGTCCAGCTCATGCTGGCTGCGCAACTCCTCCAGAATCGCCTCGCTCAACGCCGGCAAATCATCCAGCCGCGCGCGCAGCGGCGGTACCTGGATCGGCAGCACATTCAGCCGGTAATACAGGTCCGCCCGAAACTCGCCGCGCTTGATTGCCGCTTCCAGGTCCATGGACGTGGCCGCAATCACCCGCACATCACTGTGGATCATCTCGTTGGAGCCCACCGGCTCGAACTCTTTCTCCTGCAACACCCGCAGCAATTTGCTTTGCAGTGGTAGCGGCATGTCGCCGATCTCATCCAGAAACAGCGTGCCGCCCTGGGCAATCTGCAACTTGCCGGGTCGGCCCTTGCGGTCGGCACCGGTAAATGCGCCGGGCGCGGTGCCGAAGAATTCCGCCTCCAGCAAATCATGCGGGATGGCTGCGCTGTTGATGCTGACGAAAGCTTTATGGGCGCGAGGCGATGCACCATGAATCGCCTGGGCCAGCAGCTCCTTGCCGGTCCCGGTTTCCCCCAGCAGCAACACTGGCGACTCCGCGCTCGCACTGCGCCGCGCCCGACGTTTGACTTCCAGGCTGGCCGCGCTGGTGCCGATAAAGTGCGCGAAGTTGTATTTACTCTGCCGCGACCTCAGCAGCGACCGAGTGGAAGCCAGTTCCTGCTGCATGCTCAGGTAACGCTCGATCAGCGGCGACAGGTTGCGCAGCTCATCAAACAACGCAAACCCGATGGCGCCGATCACCTTGCCGGCGTCGTCATGGATCGGCAGGCGCATCACCACCAGCGGGCCTTTGGGCGTGTCCTGGATATCCAGCAATATCGGCTGGTCGTTACGCACCACCTGGCGCAACAGGCTGTTGGAAATCACCTGCTCGCAGGGTTGCCCGATGGCTTCGTCGGCGCTTTTCAGGCCGAAGCGCTTCGCGTAGCGCTCGTTCATCCAGACGATGTTCGCGTCACCGTCGACAATCACCGTGCCTTCGCTGGACTGCTCGATGATCTCGAACAGCGACTGGATCGCCAGGCCGCGAACGTATTGGTAATCCTTGAGGCTGCCAGTGGTGCTCATGGGTGCGCCGCCGCGAGGAGTTCCCGGGTGTAAGGGTGTTGAGGCGCGGCAAACACTTCATCGCTGGGCCCGCGTTCCACCACCTTACCGTCCTTGATCACGATCATGTCGTGGGCCAGGGCCCGCACCACCGCGAGGTCATGGCTGATAAACAGGTACGTCAGGCCGTACTTTTCCTGCAGCTCAAGCAGCAGGGCGACCACCTGTTTCTGCACGGTACGGTCCAGTGCAGAAGTGGGTTCGTCCAGCAGGATCAGCGCCGGCTTGAGCACCAGCGCACGGGCGATGGCGATGCGCTGGCGCTGGCCGCCGGAGAATTCATGGGGGTAGCGATGGCGGCTGGCAGGGTCCAGGCCCACGTCTTCCAGCACGCGAATCACTTGGGCTTCGCGGTCCTTGAGGCTGCACGGCGCATGCACTTCCAGGCCTTCGCTGATGATCTGCGCCACCGACATCCGCGGGCTGAGGCTGCCGAACGGGTCCTGGAACACCACCTGCATCTGCTTGCGCCACGGTTGCATCTGCTTTTGCGTCAGGCCGTCGAGGGCCTCGCCCTGGAAGCGAATCGCGCCGCTGGAATCCAGCAGCCGCAGAATCGCCTGGCCCAGGGTGGATTTGCCCGAGCCGGACTCGCCGACAATCCCCAGTGTCTTGCCGCGCTGTACCTCCAGGCTGATGCCATCCACCGCTTGCAGGTACTGCTTGCGCCGGAACAGTCCGCCGCCCAGCGGGAACTGCACACTCAGGTTATCCACCTGCAACACCGTCTCCCGCGCCTCGTGATTCAAGACGATGCCTGCCGGTTCAGCATCCAGCAGCAGGCGGCTGTAAGGGTGCTGCGGGGCGCAGAACAGGGTTTCGCAATCCGCCTGTTCGACAATTTCCCCGGCCTTCATCACGCACACCCGCTGGGCAATGCTGCGCACCAGGTTGAGGTCGTGGCTGATCAGCAGCAGCGACATGCCCAGGCGTTGTTGCAGGGACTTGAGCAGCAGTAGGATCTTGCGCTGCACCGTCACATCCAGTGCAGTCGTCGGCTCATCGGCAATCAGCAGTTCCGGTTCACAGGCCAGGGCCATGGCGATCATCACCCGCTGGCGCTGGCCGCCGGAGAGTTGGTGGGGGTAGGCCTTGAGGCGTTCCCGGGGCTTCTGGATGCCCACCAGTTCGAGCAATTCGAGGATCCGCGCCTGGGCCTGTTTGCCGCCCAGGCCCTTGTGCAACAGCAGGGTTTCGCCGATCTGCTTCTCGATGCTGTGCAGCGGATTCAGGGACGTCATCGGCTCCTGGAAGATCATCGCAATCCGGTTGCCCCGCAGTTTTTGCAGGGTGGCGGGCGAGGCGCCGAGCAGTTCCTGGCCGCGATAGCGCACCGAGCCGGTGGTTTCGGTGCCGGCTTCGGGCAGCAGTTGCAGGATCGAATGGGCGGTCACCGATTTGCCCGAACCCGACTCGCCCACCAGCGCCAGGCACTCGCCGGGGCGCACGTCCAGGCACAGCTTGCGCACCACGGTCTGGCCGTTGAAGGCGACACTCAGGTCGCGAATCTCGATCAGGTTTTCAGTCATCTCAACGGCCTTCATGAGCGTGGGTCGAAGGCGTCACGCAACGCCTCGCCGATAAACACCAGCAACGACAGGATCAGCGCCAGGGTGAAAAACGCGGTCAGTCCCAGCCACGGCGCTTGCAGGTTCTGCTTGCCCTGGGCGATCAGCTCACCCAGTGACGCGCTGCCGGCGGGCATGCCGAAACCGAGGAAATCCAGGGCGCTCAGGGTAGAAATCGCCCCGGTCAAAATGAACGGCAAGTAGCTCAGGGTGGCGGTCATCGCATTCGGCAGGATATGCCGGCGGATGATCTTGCCGTCCCCCAGGCCCAACGCCCGCGCGGCCTTGACGTACTCCAGGTTGCGCCCCCGCAGGAACTCGGCGCGCACCACGTCCACCAGGGCCAGCCAGGAAAACAGCGCCATGATCCCCAGCAGCCACCAGAAATTCGGTTCGACAAAGCCTGACAGGATGATCAACAGATACAGCACCGGCAGCCCGGACCACACTTCCAATATTCGTTGCCCGAGCAAGTCGACCCAGCCGCCGTAATATCCCTGCAAGGCACCGGCGGCGATGCCGATGGCGGCGCTGATGGCGGTGAGGGCCAGGGCAAACAGGATCGACACCCGGGCGCCGAAGATCACCCGCGCCAGCACGTCGCGGGATTGGTCATCGGTGCCCAGCCAGTTCACGCTCGATGGCGGGCTGGGGGCAGGGCGGGTCAGCTCATAGTTGGGGGTGTCGTCGCTGAACGGGATTGGCGGGAACAGCATCCAGCCGCCGTCCTTCTTGATCAGGTTCTGCACGTATTCACTGCGGTAATCCGCCTGGAACGGCAGTTGCCCGCCGAACTCCTGCTCGGTGTAGCGCTTGAACACCGGGAAATACAGTTCGTTCTGGTAGCTGAGCACCAGGGGTTTGTCATTGGCGATCAACTCGCCGCCGAGGGTCAGGATAAACAGGCCGATAAACAGCCACAGCGACCACCAGCCGCGGCGGTTTTTCTTGAAGCGTTCAAAGCGCCGACGGGCCACGGGAGAGAGCTTGAGCATCAGGCGTTCCTCGCGGCGAAGTCGATACGCGGGTCCACCAGGGTGTAGCAGAGGTCACCGATAAGTTTTATCAAGAGGCCAAACAGCGTGAAGATAAACAACGAACCGAACACCACCGGATAATCCCGTGAAACCGCAGCTTCGTAGCTCATGCGACCGAGGCCGTCGAGGGAGAAGATCACCTCGATCAGCAGCGAACCGGCAAAGAACACCGCGATAAATGCCTGGGGAATCCCCGAGATCACCAGCAGCATGGCATTGCGGAACACATGCCCGTAAAGCACCCGGCGTTCACTCAAGCCTTTGGCCCGGGCGGTGACCACGTACTGGCGGGTGATTTCATTGAGGAACGAGTTTTTCGTGAGGATGGTCAAGGTGGCGAAGCCGCCGATCACCAGGGCGCTGACCGGCAGTACCAGGTGCCAGAAGTAATCGGCGATCTTGCCGACGGTGCTCAACTGGTCGAAGTTTTCCGAGACCAGCCCGCGCACCGGAAACCAGTTCAACGAAGTGCCGCCGGCGAACACCACGATCAGGAACATTGCAAACAGGAACGCCGGCATCGCATAGCCAATCACGATCGCGGTGCTGCTCCACACATCAAAACTGCTGCCATGGCGCACCGCCTTGCGAATCCCCAGCGGGATCGACACCAGGTAGGTGATCAAGGTGGCCCACAGGCCGAGGGAAATGGTCACCGGCATCTTTTCGAGGATCAGGTCGGTCACGCTTTTGCCACGGAAGAAACTGTTGCCGAAGTCCAGCTGGGCGTAGCTCTTGAGCATCAGCCACAGGCGTTCCGGCGCGGGCCTGTCGAAGCCGTATTGTTTTTCGATGTCCTTGATCAGTTTCGGGTCCAGGCCACGGCTGGCCCGGGAGCCGCTGCTGAGGCTTTCGGCAGACGAGCCGCCGACGCCACCGCCGCCGATGCCTTGCAGGTGGGCGATGGCCTGTTCCACCGGCCCGCCGGGCGCGGCCTGCACGATAACGAAATTCACCAGCAGGATAATCACCAGGGTGGGAATGATCAGCAGCAAGCGCCGCACGATATAGGCAAACATCAGCGGGCTCCCGGGCGTTTGGTCAGTTCGGCTTTCATCTGCTCGTTAGTGAGCGGTGTGGGGCTGATTTCCCACCAGGTTTCCAGGGCCTCATCGGTCTTGGCTTCCACGGCCGGGCGGCCGAAGCGGTTCCACCACGCGGCGGAGGTGCCCGGCGGGTAGTAGTTGGGGATCCACAGGTAATTCCATTGCAGCACGCGGTCCAGGGCGTGGGCGTAACTGAGCATCAGCGACTGGGTATCGGCCTTGACCAGGCCGTTGATCAGGCTGTCGACGGCCGGGTCTTTCAGCACCATGTAGTTGTTGGCGCCGGTATCAAACGCGGCGGCCGAACCGAAGTAGTTGTACAGCTCCATCCCCGGCGAGGTGGTAACCGGGAAGCCGGTGACGATCATGTCGTAGTCCCGGGCCATCAGGCGGTTGACGTATTGCGAGGAGTCAATGCGGCGGATGTTGAGGGTGATGCCGATCTGCGCCAGGTTGCGCTTGTACGGCAACAACAGGCGCTCAAGGCCGTTCTGGGCGTTGAGGAAGGTGAACTCCAGCGGCTCGCCCTCGGCATTCACCAGCTTGTCACCGTCGGGCTTCCAGCCGGCCTGTTCCAGCAGGGCCAGGGCTTGCAGCTGCTTGTCGCGGATCATCCCGGTACCGTCGGTGGTGGGGGCCTTGAACACCTGGGTGAAGACTTCGTCGGGAATCTGCCCGCGCAAAGGTTCCAGAATCGCCAGTTCCTGGGCATCCGGCAGTTGGGTCGCCGCCAGCGGGCTGTTGGAGAAGAAGCTCTGCTGGCGGATGTACATGTTGCGCATCATCTGCCGGTTGGCCCACTCGAAGTCCCACAGCATGGCCAGGGCCTGGCGCACGCGGCGGTCCTTGAACATCGGTTTTTGCACGTTGAACACGTAGCCCTGGGCCGGCTGCGGTGCCTCTTTGGCCAGGTGCGCGCGTTGCAGGCGGCCATCATCGAGGGCCGGGCCGTTGTAGCCGATGGAGTAGCCGGTGGCAGAGAATTCGCGGTTGAAGTCATAGGCGCCCCCCCGCAGGACCTGGCGCGCCACTTCGGTGTCGCCGAAGTATTCCAGGCTCAGGTGATCGAAGTTGTACAGGCCGCGGCTGATGGGCAGGTCCTTGCCCCACCAGTTCGGGTCACGCTTGAACGTGATGGTGTTGCCGGCATCCACCTTGCTGATGGTGTAGGGGCCGCTGCCGAGGGGAATCTCGTAGCCGCCGCCGTCGGCGAAGTTGCGGGTCTTCCACCAATGCTCGGGGAACACCGGCAGGGTCGCGACATCCAGGGGCAGGGTGCGGTTTTCATTGCTTGCGAAATCGAAGCGCACCTGGCGCGGGCCTTCGACTTCGACGTGTTTGACGTCGGCGAACAGCGTGCGGTAGCGCAGGCTGCCTTGGGTCATCAGCAGGTCAAAGGAGTAACGCACGTCTTCGGCGGTGATCGGTTGGCCATCGGCGAAACGCGCCTTGGGGTTCAGGTAGAAACGCAGGGACAGACCGTCGTCTGACCGCTCCATCTTTTCCGCCACCAGGCCGTAGACCGTGTAGGGCTCGTCCAGCGAACGCAGGGCCAGGGGCGAATACAGCCAGCCGTCGACCTGGCTGACCCCGATGCCTTTGTCGCCATAAGGCAGTACATGGTCGTAGCGCCCGATTTCGATCGCCGAACGCCGCAGGCTGCCGCCCTTGGGGGCATTGGGGTTGGCGTAGTCGAAATGGGTGAAGCCGGGTTGGTATTTGGCCGGCTCGCCGTACACGGTCAATGCCGATTGCGGCGCGGCGATCACGGCGGTGCTGGCCAGCAACAGGGCCAGGGTGGAGCAAAACAGGGTAGAAAAAGCGACTCGCATTATCAGCCTTGGGCGCCGGGTGAAGAGGTAAAGGGATTTGTACGCTATGCGCGTACGCCTCGCCAGTCATCACACTGTCACAGATGCACAACGGCCCACCAAAGGGTGGGCCGTTGTTTAAACATTAGCGCGGACTGATCAGTCCTGACGGCTGGTTACTTCCAGCAGGTGATAACCGAACTGGGTTTTCACTGGGCCTTGCACGGTGTTGACCGGGGCGCTGAATACGACGGTGTCGAATTCCTTGACCATTTGGCCCGGGCCGAACGAACCGAGGTCGCCGCCTTGACGGCTGGACGGGCAGGACGAGTTGGCTTTGGCAACTTCGGCGAAGTCGGCGCCGCCTTCGATTTGCGCTTTCAGTTCGTTGCACTTGTCTTCGGTGGCAACGAGGATGTGACGGGCGGTGGCTTTGGCCATGAGGGATATCTCCTTGGGTAAAAATGCTGAGCGTACCGGATTCAGGTGGTTATTTCCTGGCAAAGTTCCCCTGGGTTGCCTGGACGGTCAGGATCGGGCCATTACGCCGCTGTGGGTCAGCCAATCGATAAACAGCGCAAACAGCTCCGCCTGGGAGTTGATTTCAAGCTTGGTATACAAATGCTTGCGGTGCATGCGCACGGTTTCCGGGGAAATGCCCAGCACCTGCGCGGTGGATTTCACCGAGTGCCCGCGCAATATCAGGTGGGCGATTTCCCGTTCGCGCACGGTCAATACGCCGCTGCCAAAATGCATGAACGCCGCTTCAATCTGCTGATGCACCTGGGTCTGGGTGAAGGCCTCGTCGCTGATCACCTTGCACAGCCCGCCCGTGGTGCCGAAGCGGCGCAGCAGTTCGCGCACGATGGGTTGGGCGGTTCGTTGCAGTGCCAGTTGTTCGTCGCTGAACTGGCCGGCACTCAGCCCCTGGAACATGCACAACGAAATCTTGCTGTTGGGGCACAGGTCGACGATGTAGTAGCTCTCCTGGGCGCCGCCGCTGCGCAGGTAGTAGGTTTTGTAGTACTCGCTGTTGAAGAAATCGTCCGGGGCGATCTGCGCCAGGTGGTAGAAACCTTCGGCCAGGCCCTTGTCTACCGCGAGGCAGAACGGGTCCAGCAGGTAGCCCCGGGAGAAGTAACGGTTGATGATCTCTTCGTAGTGCGGCCGGGGGATGCCTTGCTGGTAGAGCAAGTGTGGCGCCTGGCCCTGGCGCTCCAGGCTGATCATCATCGATTCGATAGGGGTCAGCGCACTGAGGGCGCAGGCCAGGTGTTCAAGGAATGACGCTTCGTCGACGCTGGCGAAGGCGTGGGCCAACGCACCATTCCAGGCGTCAAGCACCTGGAAGGACGGGGCAGGGCAGTGATCGGCATGCTCGTTCATGCCGGCCAGTCTACCCGCCGGCCAGGGCCCCGGCAAAAGCACCGGGGCGCCCAGGCTCATCGGCCTTGATACTCGCCGCTCTGGCGCAGCTCTTCGGCGGTGTCGAGGATGCACTGGCGCAGGATTTCCACCACTTGATCCACCTGGGCATGGGTGATGATCAGCGGCGGCGACATCACATTCAGGTGGCCAATGGGCCGTACCAGCAAGCCTTTGGCCTGGGCCCGCAGGTGGATCTTCTCGCCGATGTTCACCGCGTCCGGCAGCAGCGCCTTGGTGTGTTTGTCGGCGACGAACTCAATGCAGGCCATCAGCCGCTGGCAGCGCACATCGCCCACCAGCGGCAGGTTGGCCAGGGTTTGCAGGCGCTGTTCGAGGTACACACCGACGTCTTCGACATGGGCCAGCAGGTTTTCCCGCTCGATGATCTCGATGTTCTTCAGCGCCGCCACACAACTCACCGGGTGGCCGCTGTAGGTGAACCCGTGGGTAAAGCAGCGGCCCTTGCCCGGCTCGCCGATCACTTGCCAGATGCGCTCCGAGAAAATACACGCGCCCAACGGCAGGTAGCCGGACGTCAGGCCCTTGGCGGTGGTGATGATGTCCGGTTGCATGTCGAACACTTCCTGGGAGGCAAAGAATTTTCCCAGCCGGCCGAAGGACGTCACCACTTCATCCGCCACGTAGAGCAGGTCATAACGTTGGCAGACTTCCCACATGCGCCGGTGGTAACCCTTGGGCGGAATGATCACGCCGCCCGAGCCCATGATCGGTTCGGCAAAGAACGCGGCCACTTTGTCGGCGCCGATGGTCAGGATCTTGTCTTCGAACTCATCCACCAGGAAATCGAGGAACTGCGCCTCGCTCATGCCCTGCGGCGCCCGGTAGTAGTTGGGGCACGAAATGTGGTGGAACAAGTCGCTCATGAAATCGAATTCCGGCGCGCGGTCGGCGGCCTTGTTGCCGATGGACATCGTGAGGAACGTCGAGCCGTGATACGCACTGAAGCGCGAGATGATGTGTTTCTTCTCATGCTTGCCGCGACTGTTCTGATAGAACTGCACCAGACGATAGGCGGTATCGACAGCCGTGGAACCGCCGGTGGTCAGGAACACATGATCAAGATCGCCGGGAGCCAGGCTGGCAAGCTTGGCGCACAGTTCGATGGCGGTGACGTTGGCCATGTCGCAGAACGGGTTGGAATACGCCAGCTGGCGAACCTGGTTGGCGATGGCGTCTGCCATTTCCTCGCGGCCCAGACCAATATTCGTACACCACATGCCGCCGACCGCATCCAGGTAGCGGTTGCCGGCGGTGTCGTAGATGTAGGCGCCGTCACCCGCCGCGATATTCAGTGAGCCTTGTTCACGGTGTTCGTCGAACATATGAAAACCGTGCATGTAATGGGCCTTGTCGGCGGCGTCCAGTTGGTCGTGGTCGAACTGGGCGAAAAAGTCAGGATTTGGCAGGGTCATGGCGTTTACCTTCAATGGCTGGGTTTCACTTGCCGGTCTTCACGGCGTTCCAGGTACGGGTGATCAGGCGCACGGCAGCTTGGGACTGGCTTTTCTGGGTGAACAAGCGCTGCATCGTCGCCGGGTCCGGGTAGATGGCCGGGTTGTCGCGTATATCGGCATTTACGAAGGGCTTGGAGGCCAGGTTGCTGTTGGCGTAGTGAATGGTGTTGCTGACGCCGGCGATAACCTCGGGTTGCAGGAGGAACTCGATGAACTTGTGGGCATTCGCCACATGGGGTGCGTCGGCCGGGATGTAGAAGTTATCGAACCAGATCAGCGAGCCTTCCCTGGGGATGAAGTAACTCAGGTTGACCTTGGCCCCGGCTTCCGCCGCCCGGGCCTGGGACGTGGCGTAGTCGCCGGACCAGGTGGTGGCCATGCACAGCTCGCCATTGGCCAGGCCGTTGATAAAGCCGCTGGAGTCGAATTTGCGGATGTACGGGCGCACGGCCATCAGCACGTCCTGAGCGGCCTTGAGGTCTTTGGGCGCCACGCTGTTGGGGTCCAGGCCGAGGTAGGTCAGGGCCAGCGGGATCATGTCGGTAGGGGAGTCCATGAAGGTGATGCCACAGTCGGCGAAGCGCGAAACGATCTTGGGATCGAAGATCATCGCCAGGGAGCCGATGGGCGCATCCGGCATGCGTTCCTTGATCTTGTCGATGTTGTAGGTCACGCCATTGCTGCCCCAGGTGTAAGGCGCGGAATAGGTCACGCCCGGATCATGGGTTTCCAGGCTTTTCAGCACTTGCGGGTCGAGGTTGTTCCAGTCCGGCAGCAGCGCTTTGTTGAGGGGCTGGAAGGCCTTGGCCTTGATCAGCAGCGGCACCAGGGACGCGTTGAGCACCACCAGGTCATAACCCGAGCGCCCGGAGAGCAGCTTGCCCTGCACGGTTTCGTAGGAGTCGTAGGTGTCGTAGATCACCTTGATACCAGTGGTTTTCTCGAAGTCGGCGAGAGTGTGTTCCCCGATGTAATCGGCCCAGTTGTAGATGCGCAAGGTGTTGCCCGGGTCGTCAGCGGCCTGGCTGACGGACGTTGATGCAAGCAAGACAGCGCTGAACAGGGCGATAACGGCTTTATGCATGGCGAACCCACCTTGATGTTGTGCTTGTTGTCAGGCCGAGGGGCTGATCGCACTTTCAGGCAGGTGGCGGGTGGGGCGCCATACCCCGTTCGGGTAGGAGGCGGTCAGGGCAGTACGATGTAGTCGTTTCGCGTGATGACCGGGCGGTGTACGCCGGGTTCCAGGTGGATGTAGCGCCCGTCTACCAGGTCGATGGGCAGGCAGTCGTCGATATCCAGTACGCCGTCGGTGTGGGATTGCGTCCAGTGCGTGAGCATCTGCTGTTTGCCTTGGGCTGCCGCCTCCCTGGCCGTGCGCGCAACCACCAGCAGGTAGTGGTGTGCCTCGCCAAAGACGTTCGATTCATACCCGCCCAGGTTGATGAAGTACAGGCGCGGCGCCCCGGCGTTCGGCGCCAGGTGGCTGAGCTGGACTTTCCAGCCGTCAACGCCATCCACCGTCATCCAGGAGTCGATATGCACACCTTTCTGGCTGCCAAACCAGCCCTCGCGCAGTTGCGGGTAGGCGGCTTCCAGGGTGTCGGCGACGGCGAACACCACATCATGCACTTCGATTTTCGCCCGGGGGTGCTTACCCCCCAACATGACCACAAACAGCATTGCAGGCCCTTTCTATGGCTGGGATGGAAAGGGCCACCTTCCTTCGATTGAACCCTTTTGTCCAGTCGGTGCCACACTGTTAATTCGCAAATTCATCAGGAGGTTGTCATGCGCACCATTGATCTGGCCGGCGTACCCGTCCCTGTCATCGGCCAGGGGACCTGGCGCATGGGCGAGGATCCCGGCAAGCGCAGCGCCGAAGTGGCCGCGTTGCAACTGGGTATCGATGAGGGCATGACCCTGATCGATACCGCTGAAATGTATGGCGAAGGCGGTGCCGAAGAAGTCGTCGGCGAGGCGATTCGCGGCAAGCGCGACCAGGTGTTCCTGGTCAGCAAGGTGTACCCGCACAATGCCAGCCACAAGGGCATTCCACGTGCATGTGAGGCCAGCCTCCAGCGCCTGGGCACCGACTACATTGATCTGTATCTGTTGCATTGGCGTGGGCAATACCCCCTTGAAGAAACGGTAGAAGCCTTCGAGCGCTTGCGTGAGGCAGGCAAGATCGGTCGTTGGGGTGTGTCCAACTTTGATGTGGCAGACCTGCAGGAGCTGGCTTCCCCGGCCTGTGCCACCAATCAGGTGCTCTACAACATCGAGGAGCGCGGCATCGAGTTCGACCTGCTGCCATGGTGGCAGCAACACAATTTACCGTTGATGGCCTACTGTCCCATCGCCCAGGGTGGCGAGCTGTTGGCCAGCCCGACCCTCAAGCAAATTGCCCGTCGCCACGAGGTCACACCCGCCCAGGTTTCCCTGGCCTGGGTCTTGCGCCAGGACGGTGTGATCGCGATTCCCAAGGCGGTTACGCCAGAGCATGTCCGGCTCAATGCCGCAGCGGCGAAGCTGGTGCTGGATGAACACGACCTGGACGCGATTGACCGGGTTTTTGGGGCGCCGAAGCGCAAGCATCCGCTGGCGATGGTCTAGTGGCCGACAGAAACGGTGCCGTCCATGGCGATGCCGTTTCTGTTTCGGTGGCTGCTTAGCCGGCTACCGGGCTGCGCCAGTCATCAGAGCCAGAGGTACCGGAGACCTCATGGGTCCAGACGATTTTCCGGTAAGTGAAATACACATCCTCCAGGTGCGTGAAGTGTGCGTTGTTCGGGTCCTGGCAATTGGGCATCCGTGACTGGATGTCCACCAGGATCGCGTCTTCCAACTCGATGGTGAAATAGTGTTCCTGGGTGCCGGCTGAAGAGGTTCGGTACCACTCAAGGCGGCACTTGACCATTTCCCCGGAGGTCAATGCGCTGAACAGCAATGGCGACGATTTATCGAATACCTTGCTGATCATCAGGGGCTTGTGCACACGCTGGCCGGTGGGCTGGCCGGATTGCGGGTCACGGGGAATGATCACCTGATGCTGGAATGCTTCCACCAGGATCTGGTCTTCATGGCCTTCCTGGTAAATGTTGCCGACCGAGTCCTGGGTGAACGTGCCTGCCGTGATCAAGCCTTGCTTGGTGCCGGTGATGGATAGATACGCGGGTGTTGGCATGACGGTTTTCCTTGCCTGATAAATGAGGTCGTCCCGGCCGACGGACTTGCCGGCCGGGTAATGCTCGATATCAAGAAGCGTGCCGGAAAGTTCGAGCGTCAATGAAAGCAGGGGGTTAAGGTTTTATTGGTTTTAATTTTGAACGGCATTAAAGGTTTTAATTCGATTTAGTTGTATTTGTTTGCGCAGGGGTGTGCAGTTAGTTGCTCATGTTGATGGGCGTTGTTATTCGCAGAGTTCACCTCATTCATGATGATGCCTGGCGCCTTGGCTGCGCAAATTCTTGCGCGTCGGCGATTTTTCTATTCTTGTAGGAAACTCCTTAACTGCTATTTGGTGGCTTGAACAATGCTTTTTGCATGGATAAGGTTCGTGCTCTTCTCGTAGGGAAGGCAAACTTTAATCAATGTCCTGATGTGCGCTTGAATGGCCATTAGTTCACTGAACATGCTCAGGAAAGTAAAGTGCGGCCCATAATGGTTTACTCAGACAGGCTTTCCGATTATTACCTCGAACTTGCGCAGGCACCCAACTCGAAAACGAGTTATGCGGGGGCCGATATGCGTTTTTCGACCGAGTATGAGGCGCTTGAAACTGAACTGGGCAAGGCGCACTCCATTCACGGAAACAGTCAGCCTGACTGGCAATGGGTCGTGGAAAAAAGCGAGGCGCTGTTACGCCACCAGTCCAAGGACTTGCGGGTCGCTGTCTGGTTGACCTGGGCCTTGCATCAGCGCGAATCCTTCCCCGGGCTACTCGCAGGCCTCGGATTGCTGCGCTACCTCTGTGAGCATCATTGGGCGGTCGTTTATCCGGGCAAGCTGCGTACCCGCAGTGCCGCCTTTGGCTGGCTGGTCCCGCGCCTCGAGCAGGTGCTTGCACAACCTGTTTCGCTCAAGGATCAGCGGCCCTTGTTCCACTGCATGCTCGAACACCTGGCGCGGCTGGACGAGTTGTGGACCGAACACCTTCTCGAAGATGCGCCACTGTTACTGCCGGTTCGCAGGCAGCTGTCGGACCGATTGCAACAGTCCACCGAAAGCGAACCTCCAGCAGGCGGTAGCACAGGGGTGATCGCCCATATCAGACAGGTCGCGATTCAGTTGATGGCGCCCGAGCCCATTGTGGAAAACGAAAAGGACGCCCACAAGCTGCTGCGCACGCTGCAGGAACATGCCCGGCCCTTGTCGGCCTGGTGGCAGCGCCAGAATGCCACTGACCTGCGCGCACTGCGTCTGAACCGAACGTTGACCTGGCTGACGATCACCAGTCTTCCGGACTGTGACAGCGAACAGGTAACGCCTTTGCGCGGGCCGGCGCCCGACAAGCTCAAGCGGTACCAGGAGCGCTTTGCCCAAGGGCAGCATACCGACCTGCTGCTGGAGCTTGAGGGCAGCCTGGCCGGAGCACCTTTCTGGTTCGACGGCTTGTACCGGGTGTGGGAGTGCCTGCAGGCACTCCAGGCCGACCTGGCCATGACCGAGCTGGAAGTGCACTTCGCGCTGTTGCTCCAGCGCTTGCCGGGGCTTGCACAGCTGCGCTTCCACGACGGAACCCCCTTCGCCGACGACGTCACCCGTGGCTGGATCAACACCCAGGTTGCCCGCCATTTGCAAGCCCCGGTTCCACTCAGGTCGGCACCTGATGCCCCGGCTGCGCCTTGGGACAAAGCGTTGCACGACGTCATGCCCGTGCTGCGCAAGGACGGGTTCAAGGTGGCTGTGCGGTCCCTCAAGCAGGGCATGCAAACCGCAACAGGTGATCGTGCCCGGTTTCATTGGCGGCTTGGCCTGGCCAGGTTGTGTTTGCTGGCAGGCAAGCATGACCTGGCCAAAGTCCAGCTCGATCACCTGGACCACGAGCTGCAGCAATCAGGCCTGCAGCGCTGGGAGCCCGAGTTGGCGGTTGAAGTGCTGCAGCTCTTGCATGGCTGCTGTGACGTATTGCCCCAGAGCCATTCCGTGCGTGAGCGCAAGGAAGATGTCCATCGCAGGCTGTGCCACTTCGATCTCGAAGCGGTACTTGAATAGGCTTTCGAGCCCCCCCGAAAAAGGAGAAACACCATGGCGAAAGAAGGTTCGGTAGCCCCCAGGGAACGCATCAATATCACGTTCAAACCCGCCGTCGGCACTGCGCAGGAAGAGGTCGAGCTGCCGTTGAAATTGCTGGTGCTTGGTGACTTCACCCAGCGTGAAGACCTGCGCAAGCTCGAAGACCGCAAGCCCGTCGGCATCGACAAGAACAGCCTCGACGAGGTGCTGGCCAAGCAGGCCTTGGGCCTGGCCTTGAGCGTCCCCAACCGGCTGCAGGATTCAGCCGAACCTGATGAGTTGGCGATCCGGGTCAGGATCAATTCGATGAAGGACTTCAATCCTGCACAGCTGGTTGAGCAGATACCCGAGCTGAAAACGCTCATGGACCTGCGCGATGCACTTGTGGCGCTCAAGGGGCCGCTGGGCAACACGCCGAGCTTTCGAAAGGCCATTGAAAATGCCCTCGCCGATGACGATTCGCGCAAGCGGGTATTGGCTGAATTGGGGCTGGACAGCTCCGCCGTATGACTCTCTCAGTTAAAAGGACACTGACACCATGACTACCAGCCAAAGCCCGTCGCATGCGCCCGTCACGGACGAGTACAGCATTCTCGACAACATCATTGCCCAGACCCGCCTCAGCGCCGACGACGAGGCCTACAGCATTGCAAAGCGTGGAGTCTCGGCATTTATCGAGGAGCTGATCAAGCCGCAAAACAAGGGCGAGCCGGTCAAGAAGCGCCTGGTTGACCGGATGATTGCCGAGATTGACGCAAGGCTCAGCCAGCAAATGGATGAAATCCTGCACCATCCCGACTTCCAGGCGCTGGAGTCTTCCTGGCGTGGCCTGCAGTTGCTGGTTGATCGCACCAATTTTCGTGAAAACATCAAGATCGAACTGCTCAGCGTCTCCCGCCAGGATCTGCTGGATGACTTCGAGGACTCACCGGAGGTGACTCAGTCCGGACTCTACAAGCACATCTACAGTGCCGAATACGGTCAGTTCGGCGGCCAGCCCGTAGGGGCAATCATCGCCAATTATTTCCTTTCCCCCAGTGCTCCCGATGTCAGGCTGATGCAGTACGTTTCCAGCGTGGCCTGCATGGCTCATGCACCGTTCATTGCGGCGGCCGGCCCTGGCTTCTTCGGCCTGGAGAGCTTTACCGGCCTGCCTGACCTCAAGGACCTGAAGGACCATTTTGAAGGGCCGCAGTTTGCCAAATGGCAGAGTTTTCGCCAGAGCGAAGATGCCCGCTACATCGGCCTCACCGTACCGCGCTTTCTATTGCGTGTGCCGTACGATCCCGTTGATTGTCCGGTCAAGACGTTCGCCTACCAGGAACATGTGGCCAGCAGCCACGAACACTATCTGTGGGGTAATACGGCCTATGCCTTTGCTACCCGCTTGACGGACAGTTTCGCCCGGTATCGCTGGTGCCCGAACATTATCGGCCCGCAGAGTGGTGGTGCAGTGGAGGACTTGCCGCTGCATCACTTTCACAGCATGGGCGAGATCGAAACCAAGATTCCTACCGAGGTGCTGGTATCCGACCGACGCGAATACGAGCTGGCGCAAGAGGGCTTCATTGCCCTGACCATGCGCAAGGGCAGTGACAATGCAGCGTTCTTTTCCGCCAGTTCGGTGCAAAAACCCAAGTCTTTTGGAATCAGTGCCGAAGGCAAGGCTGCCGAGCTGAATTACCGGCTCGGTACCCAATTGCCGTACATGATGATCGTCAATCGCCTGGCCCACTATCTCAAGGTCCTGCAGCGAGAACAGCTGGGGTCGTGGAAGGAGCGCACCGACCTTGAGCTGGAACTCAACAAATGGATTCGCCAATACGTAGCCGACCAGGACAACCCCAGCACTGAAGTGCGTGGACGGCGCCCGCTTCGGGCTGCGCGCATTGTTGTCAGTGATGTCGACGGGGAGCCCGGCTGGTATCGCGTCAACCTGAGCGTTCGCCCGCACTTCAAGTACATGGGGGCAGACTTCACTCTGTCGCTCGTCGGCAAGCTCGATAAAGAATGAGCCGCCGCCACGTGATTACCCAAAACCGCAGCCTTTTCGAGCGCCTGGAGTCCGGCGTGGGGCGCAGCCCGCAAGGTTGCGTCGTGGAATCCGTGGCGGGGCATCTGGCGAAAATGCTCAGCACCCGTGCGGGCAGTGTCCAGACGCTACCTGATTACGGGTTACCTGATCTGAATGACATGCGCCTCAGCCTGCATGACGCGTTGAGCCAGGCTCGGTTCCTGATTGAGCGCTTTATCCAGGCCTACGAACCCCGTCTGAAGGATGTCCGTGTCAGGGCATTGCCACAGGGCCGTGACCCGATGGTGCTGGCTTTTTCCATCGAGGGGGCCATGGAAGTCAATGGCATGACGCAAGCGGTCGCCTTTTGCGCCAGCCTGGCTCACGGTGCACGGGTCGAGGTCAAACCGAATGTCGTTTAACCGCTACTACCAGGGCGAGCTGAGCGCACTGCGACAGTTGGGGCGACGCTTCTGCGAGCGCAACCCGGCACTCGCGCCATTTCTCGGGGACGCTGGCCAGGACCCGGACGTAGAACGGTTGCTTGAGGGTTTTGCATTCCTCACCGGTCGCCTGCGGCAGAAGCTTGATGATCAATTGCCGGAGTTGAGTCACTCGTTGATGCATCTGCTGTGGCCCAACTATATGCGGCCGCTGCCGTCGTTCAGCATGCTGCAGTTTGATCCGCTCAAGCGCACAGGGCCGGCCATCAGGGTCGAGCGGGATACACCGGTGGAAAGCATTGCGATCGACGGTGAACGCTGCCGTTTTCGTACCTGTTACCCGACGCAGGTCTTGCCGCTGCAACTGGCCGCCATGGAGTACTCGGTACAGGGTGAGGGCGCTTTGCTCTGCCTGCGTCTGGAGATGACGGCCGAGGGCAACTTCAGTGAGCTGGAACTGAACTGCCTGCGTTTGCATCTCGCGGGGGAGCAGCCCGTCAGCCAGGCGCTTTACCTGGGGCTTTTGCGTCACCTGGACGGGTTCGAGTTGCAGCCTTTCGGGCGCGACGGGCTGCCGGTCATCGGCGCCGACGGCGAGCCTGTTTCATTGCGTCTGTCCAGCAACGATATCAGTCCTGTGGGCTTTTCCGAGGATGAGGCACTGATCCCTTATCCGTTGAATACCTTTCGTGGCTATCGCCATTTGCAGGAGTACTTCGCCTTTCCCGACAAATACCTGTTTGTCGATGTGAGTGGCCTTGGCGCGCTGAGCAGGTTGCCTATTGACGTACTCAAGCAGGTACATGGCGTGACGTTACGCTTCGACATGCGTGGTCGCGGTATTGAGCGAATGGCGCCTACCCTGGACAACGTGAAGCTGTACTGCACGCCCATCGTCAATCTGTTCAAGCACGACGGCGTACCGATTCGCCTGGACGGCAAGCAGGACGAATACCTGTTGTTGCCTGGCGAATACGCCAGGGGGAACTGCGGTGTATTTTCCGTCGACAAGGTCACGGGATGGCGGCCGGGAGGCCTCGGGTACCAGGAATATGTTCCGTTCGAATCGTTTGAGCACGATTTTGGCAGCGCCGCGCCCAGCTATGGCGTTCGCCAGCGGCCATCCCTGCAACATGCCGGCCTGGATACCTGGCTGAGTTTCGACCGGTGTCCAGTGCATGAACAGGAAACCCTGTCGATTGAACTGACCTGCACCAACCACAACCTGCCATGCCTGCTGCAGGTGGGCGATATCAATCAGGCGTGCGAACAGACGCCCGAGTTTCTCTCGTTTCGCAACATCACCGCGGCAACCCCCAGCTTTGCGCCACCCCTGGACAGTGACTTCCTGTGGCGACTGATCAGCAATATGTCGCTCAACTATCTGTCATTGACCGATATCAACGCCTTGAGGGTGATCCTCGAAACCTACGACCTGCCGCGTTATCACGACCGCCAGGTGGAAAAGGTCAGCAGGCGAAGGCTGGGCGCCCTCCGTTCGATCAGTCACCAGCCCGTAGACCGGCTGCACCGAGGCCTGCCATTTCGCGGCTTACGGGTTGACCTCACCATCGATCCTGAAGGCTACCTGGGGGAGGGCGACGTGTTCGTCTTTGCCTCGGTGCTCAACGAGTTCTTCGCGCTTTACGCCAGCCTCAACTCGTACCACGAACTGCGAGTCATCAGCACACAAGGAGACGTGTACCTATGGCCACCCCGGATGGGCCAGCAGCCCCTGCTTTAACCGCACTGTCCCGAGTGATTCGCGAGTACTCGGTGTTTCAGGCGGTTGCGCAGATTATCGAGCGCCTGCGCGAGGCGCATCCCTCGCTGGACGATGATGCGCTCTACGATCAATTGGAGTTCCAGGCCAACCCAGGCTTTGGCTTTCCCGGCAACGACATTGATCGTGTGGAGTTTTTTGTCGAGCACGGCCATTTGCGGGCACGGCTTCGCCTCAATGTGCTGGGCCTGTTTGGTACAGGGTCACCGCTGCCGGCGTTCTATGGCGAGCAAGCCTTTGCCGAGGTAGCGGGCGGTAATCCGACGCGGGAATTTCTTGATCTTTTTCACCATCGCCTGCACCGGCTGATAGTGCCGATCTGGCGAAAATATCGTTATCAGGCGAGTTTTCAAACGGGCGCCCGCGATCCCTTTTCCGAGCAGATGTTTGCATGGGTGGGCCTGGGTGGCAGCGCGATTCGCAGCGCGGCTCAACTGAACTGGAAACGCCTGTTGCCCTACCTGGGGCTGCTGAGCCTGCGCGTGCACTCCGCCGCGCTGATCGAGACCGTGCTGCGTTATTACTTCAAGCACAACCGGCTGGTCATCGAGCAGTGGGTCGAGCGCAGGGTAGTGATCGACCAGGAGCAGCGCAATGACCTTGGTCGCGCCTATAGCTCGTTGGGGTCGGACCTGGTGCTGGGGGAGTGCCTTATCGACCGCAGTGGCATGTTCAGGGTTCATGTATTGGCACTCGATTGGCAGCGTTTTCACGAGTTTTTGCCCACCGGGGCGGGTTACGAGCCGCTGTGTGCGCTGGTGCGTTTTGCCGCCCGGGACCCCTTGGAATACGACGTGCGACTGGTGTTGGCGGCGGGCGAGGTCCGGCCGTTGCACCTTGGCGAGCACAACGTCTGCCGCCTGGGCTGGACCAGTTGGCTGGGGCATGAGCGGGCAGACGGCGTGGTCATCCTGGCCAGTAAAAATCATTAGGGATTGATGGATATGATGAATGTGGATCTGCAACAACTTATCCAGGCATTGACGGCGTCCACACGGCGCGACCTGGAACGCAGCGCCGAGCGTTGTGTCACCCGGGGCGGCGGCGAGGTCCTGGTGGAAGACTTGCTGCTGACGCTCCTGGAGCATCCCGAGGGTGTGCTGATGCGAGCGCTGCAGGATGCGGGCGTGGATGCCGGGGAATTGCAGGCCGTGCTGCAACCTCGGGTCGACCAGAGTGCGTCCCGCAATCCGGTGTTTTCGCCCGCCCTGGTGCAATGGCTGCAGCAGGCGTTGCTGGTTGCCCATCTGGAGCTGGGCCGACGGGAAGTGGACCATGGCGCCTTGCTGCTCGCCTTGTTGCGCAACCCGATGCAGCACGCTGGCAGCCGTTACCAGGCGGTGATGAGCACGCTTGATGCACCGCGTGTGCTCGGATTTCTCTTGAGTGAAAACGCGCAGGCGGCTCCCGCTGAGGCGGGGAGTTCCTTGCTGGAGCGCTTTACCCATGACCTGACTCGCCAGGCCCGGGACGGGAAACTCGACCCCGTGCTCTGTCGCGATAACGAAGTCCGGCAAATGATCGATACGCTCGCGCGGCGGCGCAAGAACAACCCCATTCTGGTGGGCGAGGCGGGTGTCGGGAAAACCGCGATAGTCGAGGGCCTGGCCCTGCAGATCGTCAGCGCGCAAGTGCCAGAGGTGCTCAGGAAGGTGCGCCTGCTGACCCTGGACATGGGCCTGCTGCAAGCCGGTGCCAGTATCAAGGGTGAGTTCGAGCGCCGCCTCAAAGGCTTGATCGATGAGGTCAACGCCTCGCCGCAACCGGTCATCCTGTTCATCGATGAGGCCCATACCCTGGTCGGCGCAGGCGGCTCGGCCGGCAGCTCCGATGCCGCCAACCTGCTCAAGCCAGCGCTGGCACGAGGTGAGTCGCGTACCATCGCCGCGACGACCTGGTCGGAGTACAAGAAGTACTTCGAGAAAGACCCGGCGTTGGCGCGGCGTTTCCAGCCGGTGCAAGTGCACGAGCCGACGGTTGACGATGCCGTGACGATTTTGCGTGGGTTGGTCCCGGTGTATGAGGCCAGCCACGGAGTCTACGTGCGCGATGACGCCGTGGTCGCCGCCGCGCAGTTGAGTGCCCGCTACCTGGCCGGCCGCCAGTTGCCGGACAAGGCTGTGGACGTGCTGGACACCGCTTGTGCCCGGGTGCGGATCAGCCTGGTCACGGCGCCGGACGAACTGCAGCAGTTGCGCGCCGAACTGGCCGAGGGCACGCGCCAGCAACGTGCCGTGCGCAGGGATGCCGACGCGGGGTTGGCCATCGATGAACAGGTGCTGCAGCACCTCACCCGGAGACTGGAAGAAGTAGAAGTCGCACAGTTACAGCTTGAACAACGCTGGACCCACCAGCGCGAACTGGCCGAGAAGGTGCTCTCGCTGCGCCAGCAACTGGCCGACGCCGGTAACCTTGGCGAAAGCACTGAGGCTCTCGCTCCGCTCCTGGCCCAGAACCATCAGGCGTTGCAGGCCATACAGCACGAACAGCGATTGCTCAGCTTCGAAGTATGCCCACGGTTGGTGGCACAGGTTATCAGCGCCTGGACGGGTATTCCCCTGGAGCAGCTTGCCCGCGAACACAGCGCGAAGGTCCTGAACTTTGCGGATGATCTGCGTGGTCGCATCCTCGGCCAGGAAGGTGCCGTGCAGGTCCTGGACCGTTGCCTGCGGGCTGTCGCGGCCGGCGTGAACAAGCCTGATGCCCCCGTGGGGGTATTTCTGTTGGTGGGCCCCAGTGGTGTCGGCAAAACTGAAACAGCCCACGCCCTGGCCGACCTGTTGTATGGCGGCGAGCGCTTTGTCACCACGATCAACATGTCTGAATACCAGGAGAAACACTCACTGTCCCGGCTGATCGGCGCACCACCGGGTTATGTCGGTTACGGGGAGGGCGGGGTGCTGACTGAGGCGGTGCGGCAAAAGCCCTATTCAGTGGTGCTGCTCGATGAGGTGGAAAAGGCCGATCCGGATGTCCTGAACCTGTTTTACCAGGTGTTCGACAAAGGGGTAGCCAATGATGGAGAAGGGCGTGAAATCGACTTTCGCAATACCCTGATCCTGATGACTTCCAACCTGGGCAGCGATCTTGTCACCGGGCTGTGCGCCGACAGTCAACGACCGGCTGTCGAAGTACTGCACGCCGCAATCCGGCCGGTACTGACAGCTCATTTCAAGCCGGCGCTGCTGGCCCGTATGCGAGTCGTGCCGTATTACCCGGTGGCAGGCGCGGTGCTGCACCAACTGATTGAACACAAACTTCAGCGCCTGGGCCAGCGTCTGCTTCAGCGCAAGCTCGCATTCAGTCACGCAGGGGATCTTGTCGCACACATGGCCGAGCACTGTAGCCACAGTGGGAGTGGCGCGCGGTTTGTCGACCAATGGATCGAGGAAAACCTGTTGCCGCAGGTGGTGGATCGCCTGCTGGATGCGATGGCCGTTGGCAAGTCCCTGCAGTTCGTCCATGCCAGGCTGGATGCCAACGGCACCGTAATCTGTGAGTTCAGCTGATGGCGGACAATCCGTTTACCCAGTTGCCAAGCCCGCTGGACTACGCCGCTGCCTTGTTGGGATGGTTTACCCGGTTGGGCATCAATAGTGACGAATCGACATTGGCCGATGACTTTGCGGCAGGCGCCGCGCAATTGAGCGGCTGCGAGCTTGGCCAGTTGTACTTGCTCGACCAGGCCACCGGCCGCCTCGAACTGGCTGCCCAGTATTTGCCGGGCCTGTCGCCGCCAGGGGCGGTTGTGAGCTCGGGCGCGGATTTTCGGAACGAGCAACTGTTGCAGTACGTGCTGCAACAGAACCGGGTGTTTAACCTCACCGAGGCAGGCAGCAGTGTGTATGACACGGGGTTTCTGCCAGCGGGCCCGGCGTCCTGGCAATCACTCCTGTGCGTGCCGTTACCGGGGCCGAGCAAGCAGGTATCCGGGATGGTGTTGTGTGCCAGCCTGCGAGCGACGGAGCTGGCTGGCTACGGTGCGTCCCTGGGCCAATTGGGCAGTTTTGTCTTGAGCCAGTTGGCCCTGTTGCGGCGAATGCGCCGGGCTCCCGGTGCGTTGAAGGTGGTTCGCAGCACCCGCAGCACCAGCGCCTACGGCTTGATCGGAAACAGCACGGCCATGGACGAGACGTGCCGCCTGATCGGCAAGGTGGTGCATAGCCCCTACACCGTGCTGCTCCGGGGCGAGACCGGCACCGGTAAAGAGGTGGTCGCCCGGGCCATTCATGCTGCCGGCCCGCGCAGCAGCAAGGCATTTGTGGTGCAAAACTGCGCAGCGTTTCCCGAAGGCTTGCTCGAAAGTGAGTTGTTCGGTTACCGCAAAGGCGCGTTCACCGGGGCCGAAAGAGACCACGCCGGCCTGTTTGACACCGCCCACGGCGGCACGCTGCTGCTCGACGAAATCGGTGATATGCCGCTGTCACTGCAGGCCAAGTTGTTGCGGGTCCTGCAGGAGGGCGAGATTCGGCCGTTGGGTGCCAACACGTCCCACAAGGTCGACGTGCGAATCGTCGCGGCGACCCACCGGGACCTCACCAGCATGGTGGCTGAAGGAAGCTTTCGCGAGGACCTTTATTACCGGCTGGCGCAGTTTCCTATCGAGTTGCCGGCGCTGCGCCAGCGGGACGGGGACGTGCTGCAACTGGCCCGGCATTTCGCCGACAAGGCCTGTGCACTGTTGGGGCGAGCCACGGTGGGCTGGTCGAGTGCGGCCCTGGATCAACTGTCCAGCCACCACTTTCCCGGCAACGTTCGTGAGCTCAAATGCATGGTGGAGCGGGCGGTGCTGCTGTGCGACGACGAGGTGATCCTGCCTGCGCATTTATCGCTGCCATCAACCCTGTCCGCGCCCGCTGTCGACGCAACGCTGCGCCAGCGCATGGAGCGAGTCGAGCGGGTAGTGCTGATCGACTGCCTGCGCAAGAACCGTGGCAATCGAACCCGCACCGCCCGTGAACTGGGCCTCGCCCGGCGCACGTTGTTGTACCGCCTTGCTCGCCTGGACATTCCGTTTGGCGAAGTCCAGGGAGAGTGCTGAATGGCACACCCTTTCAATTCCGGGAGATACCTGATGCCTGTTAGTCAGTGGCAAGCCCTGGTGCTTGTGTTGTTTTTGCTGAGTGGCTGTAACACCAATCATGTCTTTGACGACGATGACTACCGTCCGCTGGGTGATCCACGGTCCACCGGTCGTGGCCTGTGAGCGCGGAGGAGTCCTGCCATGCAGCTAGTGTTTGAGGTGTGCCCTGCGGGGCCAGCAGAGTCCGCGCCGGCGCTGCGCAAAGTCTTTGACGGAGTGGGGGGCGTCATCGGCCGGGGGGCCGGTTGCGACTGGACCCTGCCTGACACCAGTCGCCAGGTTTCCGGTCGTCACGCGGTGATCAGTTATCGTGACGGCCGGTATTTCCTGATGGATATCAGCAGCAATGGAACCCGCCTGGCAGGCCGCAGTGAGCGTCTGCATGAGGGGCAGCAGCAACCGATAGATGACGGCGCGGTATTTCAGCTGGGGCCGCTGAGTATTCGCGCACGACTGGTCAGCCCACCGCAGGGACAGGGCCAGGACGGATTACACAGGCTGATTCCCGATGATGCATTCCTTGAGCTGGACCCACTGCGGGCACTGGCCAGCGAACTGCAGCGCGAGGACGGGTCGCAAGAGCTGGCGGCCCTGAACATGACCACCTACGAGACATTGCGCTGGACGGACCACGCGGCGGCGGACCGGGATCACCTGACGGTTCCCGAACTTGTGAAGCCTGCGCGCCAGGTTGCCCTAAGTCCGCAATCGCCCGTTCCAGGTCACGGCTCAGGGCCATTCTGGTTGGGGTTTGCGCAGGCACTCGGTGTTGATCTGGGCGACCTCGATGAGTCGGCAAGAGAAGTCCTGGCGATCAAGGCCGCGAGCTTGCTCCGGCAAATGACTGAAGGGTTGCAACAGAGCCTGGGCACCCGTAACGAGCTCAGGCAAGAGCTGAAACTGGCACTCAACCAGACACCGCTCCAAAGCCCCAACCCACTTAGAGACAGCGCAGACGCCAGTGCGGCCTTGGGGTCGCTGCTGGGTGTCGGGCAGTTGGGGCAGGTTTCCGCCGAGATGCTTGTCATGCGGGCGTACCGCGACATGCAGGCTCACGAGGTGGCCTTGCTGGCGGCCTGCCGCGCGGCAGTACGCGGCGCTCTGGCAGCCTTTGCGCCCGGCCATTTGCTGCTGTGCTTCGAACGCCAGGCAAGGCCGCCGCTGATCCCCCGGTGTGGCGCCCGCTGGCGCGCGTATCAGCGCCATTACCAGACACTGATCGAGGACGAGCACTTGAGCGAGCGCCTGCTGGGCAGCGACTTCGCCAAGGCGTACGAGGAACAGATTCGTCTGATCTCAACCCTTCACCGTTATCCAGGATGATCTTCATGTCCCGAGTCACCGTTGCATTGTTGTGCGCTGTAATGGGTTTGCTGGGTGGTTGCTCCCTGTCGCCCTTTTCGAAGTTGACCAAGCTGGACCTGACACTGACCGCCAGCGAACGGGTCAACCCTGATCTCCATGGTCGCCCGTCGCCGATCGTGGTGCACCTGATGGAGCTTCGACACCCCGTGGCTTTTGAAAATGCGGACTTTTTCAGCCTTTATGCTCATGCCGAGCACACGTTGCCCAAGGACCTGGTGAACCTCGAAGAGCTGGAGTTGCGCCCCGGCGATCACTCCGCGCTCAAACTCAGTCTCGAGCCAGGCAGTCGTTATGTCGGCGTGCTGGCGGCGTACCGTGATTTGCATCACTCGCAATGGCGCTATGTGTTGCCGGTGACCGCGCAGCGATTGACCGGCGCTGAACTGATCCTTGATCAGGCCGGCATTCGGTTGGTCAACCCGCAACCCGCGAAGGTGGGCGACTGACATGTACAGCCAAAAAGTCATCTGGCAGGAAGGCATGTTGCTGCGCCCTCAGCATTTCCAGCAAAACGATCGGTACCACGATCAGCAACTCACGCGCCGCACCCAGCTGTTGTGCCGTCACGCCTGGGGCTTCCTGGCCCTGGAAATCGATGTGCAATACCTCAATATGGGCAAGGTCGTTATCAGCCAGGCCAGCGGCATATTGCCGGATGGCAGCCTGTTCGAGCTGGGCGGCGCGATGGAGTCGCTGGTGCTGGAGGTTCCGGTAAATACCGGGAAGCAGTCGATCTACCTGGCCTTGCCGCTGGCCACAGGTAACTGTGTTGAAGCCCGTCGACCCGAGCAGATTGATGTGTTGGCGCGCTACAAGACTCTTGCGGTAGACGTCAGCGACTCCAACGCCGGGGAAGAAGCTCGTCGTCAGGTCAATTGCGGGCAGCTGGATTTTCGCCTGTTGCTGGGGGAGCAACACAGCGACCCGCATTACGTGAAGCTCAAGGTTGCCCAGGTGCTCAGTTGCACCGAGGAGGGCGTCAGCCTGGACCCCGATTTTATCCCGAGCTTCATTCACCTGCATGGCTCCGGTTACCTGCTGTCTTGCCTCAAGGAAGTGATCAGCCTGCTCGCTTACCGGGGGGATGCCATCGCCGAGCGGATTCGCGCCAACGGTACCGCCGCCGGCGCGGAGGTTGGCGACTTCCTGATGTTGCAATTGATCAATCGCACCGAACTGGTCTTGCGTCACTACCTGGGCCTGAGCCAGGTCAGCCCTGAAACGCTGTATCGAACATTGCTGTCGATCCTGGGTGAACTCGCGACGTTTGCCAGCGACAGCAAGCGTGCGCACTTCGAGGGGCATTACCGGCACAGCGACCAGGGCGCCAGCTTTCGTGGATTGATGGAGCCGATTCGCAGCCTGCTGTCGATGGTGCTTGAGCAGCATGCCATTGAGCTGGCGCTGCAGCCTCGCCAGTACGGGGTGCTGGTGTGCCCGGTGAGCGATCTCAACCTGCTGGGTTCGGCGACCTTCATTCTGGCCGCCAGCGCCCATTGTGACGCCGAGGAGCTTCGACACCGGCTTCCGGCGCACCTCAAGGTCGGCCCCGTGGAGCGGATTCGCGAGTTGGTCAACCTGCAGTTGGCGGGCATCAAGGTCAAGCCGCTGCCGGTGGCTCCCCGGCAGATACCGTTTCATGCCGCCAACACCTATTTCATGCTTGAACTCGGTGCCCGGGACATTGAGCAGTTGAAGCAGTCGGGAGGATTTGCCTTCCACGTCAGCGGTGAATTTGCCGAACTGGAACTGAAATTCTGGGCCATCAGGAACTGAGACCATGGACAGGGAATACCCGCAGGACGAGAAAACCGTCCTGCTTGATCGACAGGGACGCGGACCGGCGCAGGGACCGATGACCGACTTCGCATCGCCGCCGCGTTTCGAACAACTGGAAGACCGGATGATCTACGCGGCCCGCTTGCAGGGCGCGGAGCATTTCGACATTGGCCTGAACAGTTTGGTGGCGCCTGCCTGGGAGCTGTTGTCCGAGGTGGTCCGCCTCAAGCGCAGTACCGCCGAGGAAAGCCTGCGCGCCCTGAATGAACGACTCTCGGCTGCAGTCACGCTGTTCGAGACGCGGGCCCGGCATGACGGGGCCCAAGGCAGCGAGGTCATGGCGGCGCGGTATGTGCTGTGCAGCGTGATCGACGAGGCAGTGGTCACCACCTCATGGGGCAGCCAGAGCGATTGGTCGAAGATGAGCCTGCTGAGCAGTTTTCACAACGAAACCTTCGGCGGCGAGAAGTTTTTCCAGTTGCTTGAGCGCATGTCGAGGGACCCCTTCAAGCACCTGGCGATGCTGGAGTTGATGTACCTGTGCCTGTCCCTCGGGTTTGAGGGCAAGTACCGGGTCATGGAGCGTGGGTTGTTGCAGCTTGAACAGGTTCGGGACGCGCTGTATCGGCAGATCCGGCATGTGCGGGGTGATACGCCTGCGGCGTGCGCGCCGTCGCCCAGGCCGGAACAGCCGCGCCGGAAACGGCTGAGGGTCGTGTCGCTCACCTGGATTGCAGTGTTTGTCGCCGCCAGCCTGTTGAGCCTGTATGCAGGATTTGCCTGGGTGCTGGGCCAGCAGCGTGAAGCGGTGTTGCAACCGTATCAACTCGTGGCGCCGGATATGTTCCGGGCGCCGCTCTAACGCAGGGAGCAACGCATGAACGCATTCTTCAGGAGCGCGGGCGCCGTGCTGGGCAGGGTTTGGGTCTGGAGCCTGCTGCTGGTGCTCGCGGTCGCAATGGCCGTGTGGTTCTTCGGGCCACTGCTGGCTGTCGACGACTATCGATTCTGGCAAGCGGCGGCATCGCGCTTGCTGACAATCAGCGGGCTGTTTTTGTTGTGGGGCCTGGCGATGGTGTATGCCAATTGGCGCAGTATGGCCCGGCAATCAACCGTCGATGACGGCGAACCACGCCCGCGCAAAGGCCAGGTTGAAAACGAGCAGCGGCACCTGCGCGGTCGCTTCAAGGACGCTTTGTACACCCTGAAACACTCCCGGATTTATGGTGAGCGCAGCCCGCGTTGGCGTAATGCATTGCCCTGGTATTTGCTGATCGGCAAGGAAGGCAGTGGCAAGTCCCGGATGTTGGCCGCCAGTGGCTTGCAGTTGCTCCAGGATCAGGGCGCGTCGGTAGCGACGCAGGGCGGTGCCACGCGGGACTGTGACTGGCATTTCGCCGAGGACGGCGTGTTGCTCGACATCGCCGGCCGCTACCTTACCCAGCCTGACAGCCAGGTGGATGGCGCGGGTTGGTCGACGCTGCTGGAGCTGCTCAAGGTGCGGCGCCGGACACGCCCGCTCAATGGTGTGGTGGTGGCGCTGTCCACGGACACATTGCTCCATGGCAGCGAGCGTCAGCTGGAGAATGAGGCGCGGGCAGTCCAGAGTCGGTTGCTGGAGATCCGCCAGACGTTGCATGTGGAGGTGCCGGTCTACCTGGTGGTGACCCAGGCCGACCGCCTGCCGGGGTTTGCGGAGTTCTTCGAGCGGCCGTTGGGCGAAGGCAGTGATGCGGTGTTGGGCGAATCTATCGTCCCAGGCAAAGCGGGTATTGGCATTGCCCAGGTACGACAGGCGTTTGAAGCACTGCTGCAGCGCTTGAGCGGTGAGCTTGTGCAGCGCCTGCACCAGGAACGCAACAGTGATCTGCGCGGACGGATGCTCGACTTCCCCCATCAGGCGGCCCGGATTGGCGAGCGCCTGAGCCTCTATATCGACGTTGCTTTTTGCGGCCCGCGTTATCAGCACACCAACGGCTTTCGTGGTTTCTACTTGACCAGCGCCGACGGTGGCCCACAGGCACTTGAACCACGTGCGTACTTTATCCAGGGCTTGTTCAGCCGGGTGATTCTGGCGCAAGCCGACCTGGCGGACCTCGATAGCCAGGAACGCCGTCGAATCCGCCGGCACCAGGGGGGGCTGGCCCTGGGCGCGCTAGTGGTCGTCGTGGCGGCGGGCTTGCTGTGGACCCACAGTTACTCCTCCAATCATCAACGTCTGGAGCAACTGCAGGCGCTGGCACGACAGCCCGCACCCGTGCAGCCTGGGTCAGACGCTACCCAGGCACTCCTGCCGCTGCTGGACAGCCGCCTGGCGGCCACGCGGATTTTCCCCTTGCCGGGCGAAGCCAGGCTGGTTGAGCGGATGGGGTTGTATCAGGGCAGTATCAGCCGTCCGGTGCTGGAGCAGGCCTACGAGCGTGCCTTGGGGCGGCTGTTGCTGTCCCAGGTCAGCGAGATGCTGCAGGAGCAGGTTCGCGGCAGCCTGGAAGATCGTGAACGGCTGCTGGATAACCTCCGGGCATACCTGATGCTCAACCTGCGGGAGCGGCGGGATGTCGGCTGGCTGCGTGAGCGGGTGGCGGGGCATTGGTCTGTACGGTTTGCCGGTGAGCCCTCCGTGCAAAACCGGTTGAATGAACATTTCGCGCGCTTGCTTGAGCAACCGTTCGTGCAGCCGCTCGATGACGAGCTGGTGGCCCGCGCGCGCCACGTGTTGCGCGGCGAATCGCTGGTTGACGTGGTGTACCGGGTGCTGCGCGAACAAGCTCGCGGCCTTGAACCGTTGCGCCTTGCACACGGGCGGGTGTTTGAGGGGGGCGAGCGTTCCATTCCGGGGTTTTATACCCGCACGTACCAGCGGCATTTTGAAGCGCAGGGCGCGCGGCTGGTGAACACCATCGTCCAGGACAACTGGGTGCTGGGAGAGGGCGCCGACCTGAGCGCCATGGATTTGCAACGGTTGATGGTGGAGCTTGAACAACGCTACTTCAGCGAGTATGCCGATGCCTGGAGCGAGGCGCTTGGGCAGGTTGGCCTGCGTGAAACTGAAAACTCCAGGCAAGGCGCCGAGCAGCTCGCCAGCTTGACGTCGGCCCAGTCGCCGTTGTTGCAGTTGTTGCAGCAGGTTCGTGACCACACGCGCCTGCCGTCGGCCAGTGAGCGCCTCGACGAGCTGGCTGCCAAGCTGCCTGGGCCTGCGGCAGAGCGGTTGCCGACCGCCGCCGGGCTGGTCAATGCCTTGCCCGACAGCGCACGGCGAGCCATGCAGCGCCGCTTCGAGCCCTTGCACCAGTTGCTGGACAACCATGAGAACCCGGGAGTCGAGTTGACCGGCGTGTTACAGGCGCTCAACGACTTGCACCTGCAGTTGGCGAGCTTGAATCGCGAAGGCGCGCCGGAGCCGGTCGCGTTCGAGATGGTCAAGCGGCGGATCCAGGGGCAACAGGATGCGCTGAGTAACCTGCGCAACGTGGCCGCTCGTTTGCCGCTGCCGCTGGCGGGCTGGTTCGAAAGCCTGGCCGACGAGCATTGGCGCCGCCTGCTCGACCAGGCCTATCGGCATGTGAACCAGCGTTATCAGAGCGAGGTATATGGTTTCTACAGCAGGGCGATCAAGCTGCGTTTCCCGTTCAATGCCCACGCCAGCAGCGACGTTTCCCTCAACGACTTCCAGGAGTTTTTCAAGCCTGAGGGGATCATGGCGCGATTCTTTGACAGCTATCTGAAGCCTTTTGTCAGCGGTGATTCCGGGCGCTACAGGCTGCGTAGCCTGGATGGGCGCAGCTTGCCGATGTCTCGGGCGTTGCTCGACCAGCAGGCGAAGGTGCAGGTGATCAGGCGCGGTTTTTTTGCGGATGAGCCGGGGGACTTGCAGGTTCGTTTCACGCTCGCACCCTATAGCCTGGACCCGTCGGTGAGTCGCGCGGTCTTGCGTTTGGGTGGCCAGCAGATGGAGTACCGGCACGGGCCGATTGTCCCCATGGCGATGCAATGGCCAGCCGAGGCTGAGAATGGTCGCAGCAGCCTGGTACTGGAGCGTGGCAGCGAGCGGGCGCTGGGGCTCGAAAAAAATACCGGGGCCTGGTCCCTGTTTCGCTTGTTCGACTTGATGCAGAGCGAACCCTCCAGCGGGCAGGATGAGCTGATCCTCAAGGCTGACCTGGCAGGCTTGCGCGCCAACTACCTGCTGACCAGCCGACGCACCCCCAATCCATTCCAGATGGCGCAGTGGCGAACTTTTCGCCTGCCGGAGCAGTTGTGAGCCAACCTCGCGACCGCTGGCACAGCGCCGGTCGCACAGACCGTGGAAAGGTCCGTTTACGCAACGAGGATGCCTTTCTCGATTGCCCCGGGACGGGCTGCTGGGCCGTGGCGGACGGGATGGGCGGGCATCAGGCGGGGGATATCGCCAGCCAGCTGGTGGTCGATGGCCTGGCGTCATTGCCCGGCCAGGGCAGCCTGGATGAACGCGTCGAGGCGACCCGTCGTTGCCTGCAATGGCTCAACCGGCGGCTGGGCGATGAATTGACGCTGGCCTCCCATGGCGCCGAGGCCATCATGGGAAGCACGGTCGTGGCGTTGTTGCTTCAGGGCGATCGCGCTGCGTGTGTCTGGGCCGGTGACAGTCGTTGCTATCTGTGGCGCGGGCAGACGCTGTACCAGCTGTCGCGAGACCATTCGCTGTGTGAGCAATTGATTGACCAGCAGGTGAGCCCGGAACAGGCCAGGGCCCATCCAGACGCACGGGCCTTGACCCGGGCCATCGGCTCGCGGGCACCACTGAGCCCGCAGGTCCTGGAACTCGGTACCTTGGCAGGGGATGTGTTTCTGTTGTGCAGCGACGGCCTGTACCAGGCGCTTAGCCACTCTGAGTTGGGCCAGGCCTTGAGCCAGGGAAACCCGCAACGTGTCCTGGACCAGCTGTTTGCAGGTGTCTTGCGCGGCACGGCCGGCGACAACCTGACCGCTGTGGTGGTGCAGTCATGCGTGACCTGACCCACTTTGCCTTTGCCAAGGCCCCGGTAAACCCACCGCGCGACGGAGCCCCCGAGTTGCTGGCCGGGCGATACCTGATCGAGCGCGTGTTGGGCGCAGGCGGCATGGGCGTGGTCTATCGTGCGCGGGACCTGCTGCACGAACAGTTTGGCGAGCCCTGTTCCAGTGTCGCGATCAAGGTGTTGGGCGAAGCCATTCGCGAATCTGCGGATGCCCACGTGTTGCTGTACAACGAGTTTGCCCTGACCCGCAGCCTGCGGCATGAGCAGGTGGTGCGTGTGTATTCATTTGAAGTGGATGCTCCCGGCCAGATCGCATTCTTTACCATGGAACTGCTCCAGGGCATGACCCTGGACCGGTTGCTGCTGGAGTGCCCCGGCGGTTTACCCTGGCAAGCGCTGCAAGGCATCGCCGTGCAATTGCTCGACGCGTTGCGCCATAGCCATCAGCAGGGTGTGCTGCACGGGGATGTGAAACCCGCCAATGTCATGGTGGGAGACGACGGCTTGCGCTTGTTCGATTTCGGTCTGGGCGAGGCTTGCGGACAGGCCCCGGCGGGTTCTCCAGGCTTGAGTCGCAGCCGCTTCAATGCCTGGACGCCCGCGTACGCCGCGCCGGAGTTGTTGGCTGGCGGAGCACTGTCGGCCAGCGCCGACCTGTATGCAGTGGCCTGTGTGTTGTACGAATTGGCACAAGGCCGGCGCCACGCCAGTGACAGGCCGGCCCGGCCCCGGCAACTGCCTCGCCATTGCTGGCCTGTATTGCGTACGGCGTTGACGGCTGACCCTGAACGCAGGGCCGTTACTCTTGATGAATTACGCGCGGTGCTCGCTGATCGCAGGAAGGGCCTGGGCCGCTGGTTCTAGACGGGCAAGTCGTGCAGCTGGCAATACTCGAACCAACTCAGGCCTGCCATTTGCGCCACCTCCTTGTGCACCTCAAGGCGTTGCGCCTCGAACTCCGCCGGGGAATGCGCCGTCAATTTCAGCGTCAGTTCCCAGGCGAACAAGCCCTGTTGCTCGGCTTCTGCCTCGAAGGCTTCATGCAGGCGCTCGGCGCGGTACTGCTCCATGGTTTCCCCTTTGGCCTGGGCCGCCAGGGGGTTCAATGTATTCAGTTCCGCGGCCAGGGCCGGGTGTTCACTCAAGAATCGGTCCAGGGCTAGCTGGTGGTTTTCGCCGGGTTGGGACAAAGGTTTACTCCACGGTAAGAGAGACGGTCAGTCTGGCTTGGACATTAAAAAAGCCGCCATGGCTGCATAGGCGGGCAAGGTCACCCCATCATTGGCGGCGTTGCCGGCCACCGGGTGGGAGGCATAGCGAACAATCACCATTTCAGCCTTGGGGTCGATGTAGATGCTCTGGCCATGCACCCCACGCGCCATGAACGCCCCGTCGGGATTGTGGGTTACCCACCACATGTTGCGATAGCTCCAGCCTTTCAATTGAGCGTAGCCGGCCTGGGCGAACGCCTGCTTGTCGCCGCCCTGGCGAATATCCGTCACCACGCTTTCGGGCACGATCTGCTGGCCATTGAAGCGCCCGCCGTTGCGCAGCATCTCGGCAAACCGGGCCAGGTCCCGCAGCCCGGTGTTCAGGCCGCCACCGGCGAAGGGTGTGCCGATGGAGTCGACGGTGAAGTAGGCGTCCTGTTCGGCGCCAAGCCGACTCCAGATGCGTTCGCTGAGCAGTTGCGCGACATTGCGTCCGGTCGCGCGGGCAATCACCCAGCCGAGTACGTCGGTATTGACGGTCTTGTAGCCGAAGGCACGCCCGTGTTCGCCACGCTGCTTAACCGTTTGCAGGAACTCGTAGTAGCTGCGCGGCCCGGTGTAGTCCTTGGGTTTGGGCAGCGGGTTGCCGGCCTGGGCGTGGGCCCAGACTTCGGCGTTGGGGTCGGCATAGTCTTCGCTGTAGTCTAGGGCGGTGGTCATGTCCAGCACCTGGCGCAAGGTGGCGCTGCCAAAGGCCGAGCGGCCGAGTTCGGGCACATAGTCGACGATCTTTTTCTGTGGGTCCAGGGTGCCATCGGCCACCAGCATCGCGCCCAGGGTACCGATCACCGATTTGGTGACCGACATGGCCGCGTGTTGCCCATCCTCCTTGAGCACCCCGAAATAACGCTCATAAACCACCGTGCCGCGATGCATCACCACGATGCCATCGGTGTAGGTGGCGTCCAGGGCCTGGCGCCAGGTCAGCGGCTGGGCTGCACCCACTGGCTGCACGGGGATTGCATCGAGTGCCGGGTCGAGTTTGCGTGGCAATGCCAGCGGTGCGCCAAGCCCGCGGGAGACCTTAACCGTGGGCATCAATTGGCGAAAGTTGGCGACACTCCAGCGCATGGCCGGGAAGCGGAAATAGCTGCCGTCTTCAAAGCGTACGGTGCGGTCGGCCGGCGGCGGTGCGCCGACCATCCATTGCAGCCTGGCCGGGTCGCTGGCCTGGGCATCGGCGAAGGTCGGGGTGGCGGCGCCGGCCAACGGGCTGGTCAGCCCAAGCAGCGCACAGGCCATGAGGGGAGTGAATCGCAGCATCAGTCGAGTCCGTTCGAGGGGTGCGTCGTTTTTTACGACAACCAGTGCGCCAAAGGATGGGCCAACCCGAGCCAATCGACAAGCAGCAAGCCCCTGCGGTGATTCTGAATAAATGCGCCAGGGGCGGCAAAAGCCTTTCGCTTGCGGTGTCAGGGCGTGTAGCGTTACCCCGTGATAAGGCGACAGCCAGGTGTTATTTTGCGACCCTGGCATCAGGGACCGAGGGACAGGTGATGGCGCAAACGCTGTTCAAGCTTTTCTTCACCCAGCGGCTGGCGGCCCTCGCCAGTACCGAGTCGTTGCGGGCCATACGCGAGGGGCTGTTGTGGATCCTGCCGTGCCTGCTGGTATCGGCCGGTTTCCTGATCCTGTCCGAATGCGCCCGAGTGCTGGGTTTCGACCCTCAGGTGGTGGCCTTCCTGGCGGGGTTGCACAACCAGATCAGCTCGGTGATCCCGCTGCTGGTGGCAGCCTCCATCGGTTACATGCTCGCGATCCAGCACCGCCTGCCGCAACTCCCGGTAGCGTTCCTGTGCCTGGCCCATGTAGTGATCGCCACGTTTGTGCTGCGGGATTTTCCCCGAGCCTCGGCGACCTTCGTGTTGTTCATCGCCATCGCCTCACCGCTGATCAATGTGCCCGCCATCGCCTGGCTGCATCGGCGTCGCTGGACGCGGTTGATCAACGAAGACCTGGTGGGGCACAACCTCAAGGGCACCCTCAATATGGTGGTGCCGGGGGCAATCACGGCGCTCGGGCTGGTGCTCGTGCTGTCGTTGCTGTTGCAGATTCCGCAGGTGGCACAGCTTCAGGGGCCGCAGGTACTCGATGCATTGGAGACGCCCTATGGCAGCGGCCTGTTTGTGACCCTGATGAATTCGCTGCTGTGGTTTTTCGGGATCCATGGGGTCTACGCCATGCAGCCGTTTTTTGATGTGCTGGACCAGGCGGTCGGGCTCAATAATGCGGCGGTGGCCGCGGGCGAGCCGGTCAAATATCTACTGAATGGCGGCTTGCTGGGCAGTTTCGCGTTTATCGGCGGTTCGGGTGGTGCCCTGTGCCTGCTGCTGGCGATCCTGCTGTTTTCCAAAAGCCGGTCCATGCGATTGGTGGCGATGGCGAGCCTGCCGTTGTCATTGTTCAATGTCAGTGAAGTGCTGTTGTTTGGCTTGCCGATCATTCTTAACCCGCGGCTGTTCATTCCCTTTCTGGTGGTCCCGGCGTTCAACGTGATACTGGCGTTGATGGTGGTGCAGATTGGCTGGGTGTCGCCTGCGGTGGTGAGCGTGCCATTTACCGCGCCGGTGTTGCTCAACGCCTACCTGAGCACCCACGGCGATCTCGCGGCAGTGTTGCTGCAGGTGGTGTTGCTGGGGGTTGGCATGCTGATCTATGCGCCCTATGTGCGCGCGATCAACCGCCAGGCCACGGAGGGCGGCACGGTGTATTTGAAGTCGCTGGACATGACCTTTCGCGGCCTGGAAGAAAAAGGCCGCTTGCTGGAGCTGGACCCGGTGATGGCGTCCCACAAGGCCCAGGCGCGACAGGTCAGCGAGTTGAGTCATATCCAGCAGATCAGCGACTACGAGTTCTACCTCGAATTCCAGCCGCAGATTTCCACCCGGACCGGGCTATGCACCGGTTGCGAAGCGTTGATGCGGGCCCGGGACGCCGAAGGTACGGTGCATTCACCCTGGGAGTTCCTGCAATGGCTGGCCCATGCCAGGTTGATGCCCGACGTGGATGTGTGGGTGGCATCCCAGGCTGTGCGCCAGTACCAGAAGTGGCAGAAGGTCGGGTTTACGTTGCCGATGACGATCAATATCTCCAGTGCCACGCTGACTACCCCGGCGTATGGTGATCGGCTGGTGGAGATACTGGCCCAGGCCCACGGGCAGGTTTCGGTGGAGATCACCGAGGATGCGCTGGTGGGCGATATCCAGGGCACGCGGCAGATGATCGAGAAGCTCCAGGCGATTGGTGCCAAGGTGTATATCGACGACTTCGGCACCGGATTTTCAGCGCTGAGTTACCTGCACCAGTTCCCCGTGGATTTCATCAAGATCGATCGCAGTTTCGTGGTCGCCCAGCATGATCCAAAGGGCGCCCAGGTGTTGACCGGGATGCTGCGGTTCTGTGAGGCGTTGAACCTCGGGGTGGTGGTGGAGGGCGTGGAAACCGCCGAGCAACTGGCGTTTTTGCAGTCGGGCTCGGAGCTGATCATCCAGGGCTGGTATTTCAGCAAGGCGCTGCCGGGCGATGAACTGGAGCGGTTCGTGCGCGGGCGGTATACCCAGATGCGATCTAACGCTCCAGAACCCCTCTGAAGGTTGCGCTCAACGCCCGCAATGTCTCGCGGGAGCGGCCGTCGCTGATGCGGCTGTGCAGCACGATTTCACTGACGGGCAATGCCGGTAATCCGTACTGTTCGCTGACGTCTACGGCGCCCGCCGGCGCCACTCGCCGGGCCAGCGCCGCCACACCCAGGCCGGCGCTGACTGCCGCACCTACCGCCATTACGCCGCCGCCGACAAACACTTCGGTCCAGTCAATCCGCGCCTCATCCAGCGCGCGCACCGCCAGGTATCGCACGCCGCAGGGCGAGGCCATGGTTGCCATGCGCAGGGGCGTGCCGGGCGTGTGCTGCCAGGTAGGCGCGGCGAACCAGCCAAAGCGCTCCACCACCAATACCTCACCGTCCTGGCGATCGCCTTCGTTGCGCACGATCACCGCGTCCAGCTCGTTGCGGTCGAACGCCGCCACCAGGTCGCGGGACGAAGCAATCCGCACCTCCAGGATCACCAGCGGGTCATAGGCGGCCAGGCGGCTGAGCCACAGTGGCAGGTCCGGCCCGGCCACGTGGTCGCTGATGCCGATCACCAACCGTCGCGGGGCGCCATTGCCCATGTCACCCAACGCCCGTTCGTGGGCATTGAGCAATGTGCGGGCTGCGACGATGAACTGCTCGCCCTGGGGCGACAGACGTACATGCCGCGGTGTACGCACCAGCAGGCGATAACCGAGGCGTTCTTCCAGGCGCTTGAGCTTGAGGCTGATGGCTGCCTGCGAGGTGTCCAGTGCCTGGGCCGCGCGGGTGAAACTGGCGAAATCGGCGACCAGGACAAAGGCGTGCACGGTGTCGATATCCAGCGGCTTGAGTGCGTCGGTCATTTCAGTTCCTTATCACACCTATATCCGGTGATATCTTGCTGAAATCATGGGCGCTGCGCAAGCTGGACACTCATCTGAACAGGAGCGCCATGATGTTTGCCAAACAGTATTCACACCGCTTGCCAGCCGATTACGACATGGGTGTCATCCGTGAGCGGGCCGCTCGCCTGGGGCCGTTGTGGGATCATGCCGAGGGTTTGCTGTTCAAGGCGTTTATCGCCCAGGAGAGAGGGCAGGGGCCGGGGGGGGGTAACCTGTATTCGTCGGTTTATCTGTGGTCGGATCCTTTGCAGGCTGCGGATTTCTTGCTCGGCGAGCGCTTCCAGAAGGTCCTCGACAGTTTTGGCCAGCCGCACATTGAGTCCTGGTTACCGCTGGACGTGCAGCGAGGTCCGGCGCAAGACGCCTTGAGCCTGTATCGGGAGGAGTGGGCGCTGACGCCGGGGGCGGACCGCGGGCAAATCCTCGCCGCAGAAAAGGCCCGCAACCAGCAGCTCGCGGACAGCAGCGATAACTTCGCGGTGTTTCTGGCGCTGGATGTGCAGGCGTGGAAGCTGGTGCGAATTACCTTGTCGGGCAAGGCGCTGGATGTGAACCATCCGGGCAATGGCTACGAGGTGTATTACCTGGCGCGGCCCGGGGTGTGAATGCAGGTAGCCGCCGATTCGTCGGCGGCTACCTGTACCGTCAGGAATTGAGACGCGCCTGAGGCTGGCTCAGCTTGCGCTCGGCCACGGCGCCGAACACCAGGCCCAGAGTGGTCCACAGCACCAGTTGAATCCCCAGGGAGGCCACCCGGAATTTCCACAGCAACACTGCCGAGAATTGTTCCGGCACTTCGTTGATGGCCGGGAACAAGCTGCCGGCCACCGACACGATCACGATGTACAGCGCCACACCGAGGATCGCGCCTGCCCATAGGCCACGGCTGGCAATCAGCTTGCGCGCCGCGTTGATCGCAATCACCGCAGCCGCCACCGACACCAGCAGCATCAGGAAGAACAGCTTGGTGCGTTGCGCGATGGTGGCCGGGTCGCCCACCGATGGCGGGTTGGCCGGATACTTCAGCCCCGGCACCACGATGATCGTCACAAACGCCGCCAATGCCAGCAGCGCTGCCAAGCCACGGGGGCCGACCTTGCCGATGCGGCCTAGGGAGTAGGCGAACACCAAGGCGAAAATGCCACCCAGGGAGACGCTGTACACCACCACGCCGGTGAACAGGCCGAAGGTACTTTGTACTTCGCGGCTCACCAGTTCTTCTTCCGGCGCGTCGCCGTGCATCTGTGCCATCTGATCTTCGAAGGCGATGGCCTTGTCGATCTGCGGCTCACCAAAAGTCTTGGCGAAGCCGAAGGCCAGGATGCCGGCGAGCAGGCCCACCAGCATCCCGCGAACGAGTAAATGCCCTGTCATGTCGTCACGCTCCAATCAATGGCAGGGGAAACCCAGCAGGTGGCGACCGTCATGCACAAACTCATGCACGTACATGCCTTTGAACACGGCCGTCGCGCCTTGCTCGGCGCCGACGAAGTAAATCGCGAGCAACAGCAGCAGGCCGCCGAAGATCGCCCAGGGCAGGATTTCGCCCAGGGGAATGGACGGTATTGAAACGTCGGAGCCAGTTGCAGCGGTATAAGCCATGAGAACCTCCAGGGATGACGCGTCCCGAAATGGATAGCGAGTTGGCTGAAACAGGGTCTGGCTTACGGCTAGAAGGCCGAATACAGTGGCGCGACCGCGCCGGCATTGAACCGGCTTCCTGTTGCAGAATAGTTGAAACATGTTGAAACAACTTCGCAAGTCTACGCTGACTGCACCTTAAAACCAGAGCGATTTGTCATGCAGGCCACCCGTTTGACCCTTGTTGCCCACGCCAGCACCCGTGCCCAGAAACAGGCACGCTTTGCGCTGGATGAGTCGGTGGAGATGGACTGGCAGCAGGCGGCGCTTTCCCAGGGGCAACGCTTCAAGCGTGCACCCCGGGTGCTGTGCGGCCCGGAGGCGCGGACCCGGCAGACGGCGGCGCTGTTTGCCGACGATGCTTTGGTTGAAACAGCCCTGCGCGATTGTGATTTTGGCCGCTGGCAAGGGTTGGCGATCGAGGAGGTTCAGAAGGCCGAACCCGAAGCGCTTCAGGCCTGGTTGACCGACAGCACCTCGGCGCCCCACGGCGGCGAGTCGGTAGTGCAACTGTGTGAGCGGATAGGACAGTGGTTGCAGTCCCTCGAGCAATCCCCGGGGCATGTCGTGGCGGTGACGCATCCATTTGTGATCCGCGCAGCGCTGCTGCATGTCATGCAATGCCCACCCGCCATGTTCAACCTGATCGACGTGGAACCGCTGTCATCCACCGAGTTGCGATTCAATGGGCGTTGGCGCCTGCGCCTGGAAACTCACGCCTGACGTCCCGAACATGGCAAAATCCGTTCCCCGCACCGAGACCACCCATGAAGACTTTCCCATGAAACGCATCCTGATCATCGGCATTGGCGCCGGCAACCCTGACTACATCACGATGCAGGCGGTCAAGGCGCTCAACCGCACCGACGTGTTTTTCCTGATGGACAAGGGCCAGAGCAAGGACAAGCTGATCGACCTGCGCCGGGAAATCTGCGAGACCTACATCACCGATCACGCCTACCGCTTTGTCGAGGCCGATTGCCCCGAGCGGGTGCGTGGCGATATCGACTACACCACCGCCGTGAAGGACCTGAACCGCGACAAGCAGCAGACCTTCGAACGGATGATCAATGAAGAAATGGCCGACGGCGAAGTGGGCGCATTCCTGGCCTGGGGCGACCCCGCACTGTACGACAGCACCATTCGTATCCTGCAGGCGATCCTCGCCAGCGGCAGCTGCGAATTCGAATTTGAAGTGATCCCCGGGATCACCAGCGTCCAGGCGTTGGCGGCGCAGCACAAAGTGCCGCTGAACCGCATCGGTCGCTCCATCGAAATCACCACCGGGCGCCGGTTGGCGGCGGGGCAGGCGAGTGATGCCGACACCCTGGTTGTCATGCTCGATGCCGAAGATTCCTACCGCACCGTGGCCGATCAGGACCTGGATATCTACTGGGGCGCCTACCTGGGCACACCGGATGAAATCCTGATCAGCGGCAAAGTGGCCGAGGTTGCCGAAGAGATTGAACGTGTGCGCAAGGCGGCGCGCCAGGCCAATGGCTGGATCATGGATACCTATTTGTTGCGCAAACCCTAGAGGTTGATGCTCATGCTCAAACTGATTGCCCTGACGGTAGCGCTGTTTACCGGCGCCGCACAGGCCGAAGACGTATTGCACACCGACCTGCCGCTGCCTTACCTGGAACAGACTCAAAGTGATGCCCGCAACGAGCCGCTGGTGATCTTCCTGCACGGTTATGGCAGTGACGAGGCCGACCTGTTCGGGCTCAAGGACCGCTTGCCGTCGACCTGGACCTACCTGTCTGCACGGGCACCGATGCCGGTGGAGGGCGGTGGTTATCGCTGGTTTCGCAAGAAGCCGGGCGATGGCGATTTTGATGGCGAGACCGCCGACCTGCAGAGCAGCGCCAAGCTGATCGAGGCCTTCGTCGCCCAGGCCACCACCAGGTACCACACCCAACCTGAGCGGGTGTTTCTGGTGGGGTTCAGCCAGGGTGCGATCATGTCGTATGAAGTCGGGTTAAGACATCCCGAAACCCTGCGCGGGATTGCGGCGTTGAGCGGCAGCCTGCTGCCGGTACTCAAGGCCGAACTCAAGCCGGATGCGCCACTGGGCAAGCTGGCGATTTTCATCGGTCACGGGACGCTGGACCAGGCGCTGCCGTACTACTCGGCAACGCGGGCCAACGAGGTATTGCAGGGGATTGGCCTCACGCCGGAATTCCACGGCTACCCGGGGATGATTCATACCGTCGGTGAGGCGGAGTTGCTGGACTTGAAGCAGTGGCTGGAAAAGAGCCTGCGTTGAATCCTGCGATGTGAACGCGATAAAAAATGTGGGAGCGGGCTTGCTCGCGAAGACGGTGTTGCAGTCAGCACATGTATTAACTGACCCACCGCTTTCGCGAGCAAGCCCGCTCCCACATTGGATTTTCATTGCCAGATTAAAACCGGTTATTTACCGCCAATAATCTGTTTCACCAACAGTGCATGGCCTTTCTCGTCATCCGCCCGGGAAATGGCCTGCACCACCAATTGGTGGCTGCCGGAGCCCGTCAGGAAGGTGGAACTCAGTGTCTTGCCACCGCCCATGGTCGCGGTGCTGTCGACCTGGCGCAGGGCCAGGCCTTTCACGGTGAGTTTCTTCTCGGCGCCTTTCTTGAAGTCCGGCAGGGCGGCGCTTTGTTCCTTGACGAAATCCGCCACGGCACCGTCGAGGAACTGCGGGTCGTTGTCCTTGATCAGGCCGGCGACACTCGGTTTTTCGACGACGAAGATCACGCTTTTGGTGGCCTGGTCACTGTACATCGTGCCGCTGGCGCCTGCGGTGCCGTGCTCGGCATCACCGGCCGGCAGTGGGTCGGCCAGGTAGGACTTGGGCAGGTTGAAGCTGAACTTGCCATCCAGGGTGGAGATGGTCTGGGTGGCGGTCTTCTGCGCCGCTGGCTTGCTGGCGGCGAGGACTTGGCTGGCGCCGAACCCGGCGGCCAGCGCGAGGGCCAAGAGGGCTGCGGTCTTGCTGAGGGTGGCCATGAAGCTCTCCAGGGATGAACGAAATTGCGCCGTATTCTGTCAGAAAATTCGCAAGATCGTTCATCTCCATCCCTACACCTTGTCGGACTCTTCCTCGATCCGGTCCATCTCAAACAGCCGTGCCAGTTCCGTCCGGGCTTCCTGGGCAGACTGCATCACCTTGGCCGCGTCGTCATACACGGCGTGTTGGGCCGCCAGCAATTGCAGGTCATGGTTTTTGAAGCGGCTGATGCGCGCGTCGGCCTGGGCCTGGGTCAAGCCAAGGCCCACCAGGGTGCGGCGGCTCATTTCCAGGCTGGAGTAAAACGTCTCGCGCACCGGTGACGCGTCGAGGTCCACCAGGCGGTGCACATGCTGGCGGTTACGGGCGCGGGCGATGATCTTCATGTGCGGGTAGAGGCTGCGCACCAGCGCGGCGGTCTTGATGTTGATCTCGGGGTCGTCCATGGCGATCACGAAAAACTCGGCCTGGTCGACTTTCGCTGCGTGAAGGATTTCCGGGCGCTGCGGGTCGCCGTAGAACACCGGCATGCCGCCGAAACTGCGGGTCAGTTCGATGGTTTCCACCGAGGTGTCGAGGGCAATGAACGATATGTTCTGTGCCCGCAGGATCCGCGCCACGATCTGCCCCATGCGGCCCATCCCGGCGATCACCACCCGTGGCGCATCGCTTTCGATGGCACGGTATTCCTCGGGCACTTCCACCGGTTTGGCCTTGGGCTTGAACAGCTTCGGGCAGAGCAACAGCAGCAATGGCGTCACGGCCATGGACAGGGTGATGGTCAACACCAGGATGTCGTAGAGGTGCGGCTCGAACAGGCCTTGGTCGCGGCCGATCTTGAACACCACGAATGCGAACTCACCACCGGCTGCCAGCACCACGCCCAGGCGCAGCGCGCTTTCAGGGTTCAGGCCGCCTGCCAGGCGACCCACGCAAAACAGCAGCGGCAACTTGATGGCGATCAGCAGCAGGGTCAGCCCCAGCACGATCACCGGCGCGCTGAACAGCAGGCTGATATTGGCGCCCATGCCCACGCTGATAAAAAACAGACCCAGCAGCAGGCCCTTGAACGGTTCGATCTGCGATTCCAGCTCATGCCGGTATTCGGAGTCTGCCAGCAGCAACCCGGCGAGGAAGGCGCCGAGGGCCATGGACACGCCCACCAATTCCATCAGCCATGCGGTGCCGATCACCACCAGCAACGCGGTGGCGGTGGAGACCTCCCGCAGGCCGGTCTTGGCGACGATGCGAAACACCGGCCGCAACAGATAGCGCCCGCCGATGATCACCACGGCGATGCTGCCCAGTACTTCCAGGCCGTGTCGCAGGCCCTGGGAGGTGGTGGCGGGATGATCGCTGCCCGCGAGCAGCGGCACCATGGCGATCAACGGGATGGCGGCGATGTCCTGGAACAACAGAATCGCAAAGGCCAGTCGCCCGTGGGGCTGGTTGAGTTCCTTGCGCTCGGCGAGGCTTTGCAGGCCAAACGCGGTGGAGGAGAGCGCCAGGCCAAGGCCCAGCACAATCGCGCTGTTCCATGATTGGCCAAACACGAACAGCGCGACCACGCCGATCACGGTGCCCGTCAGTAACACCTGCGCCAGGCCTACACCGAACACTGCCTTGCGCATCACCCACAGACGCTTCGGTGACAACTCCAGGCCAATGATGAACAGCAGCAATACCACCCCAAGTTCGGAAAACTGGCTGACGCTTTGCGGGTTGCCCACCAGGCCCAGCACCGATGGGCCGATGATCACTCCGGCCAGCAAGTAACCCAGCACGGCACCCAGTTGCAGGCGCTTGGCCAGGGGCACGGTCAGGACGGCAGCGAGCAGGAATACAACGGCCGCTTGTAACAGGTTGCCTTCATGGGGCATTGGGAACTCCGGGATCGTTTTGCTGAATCAACAGGTTTTACTGTAGGAGCGAGCTTGCTTTGCAGGTCCCAAGGCCTTCGCCTCCGGGTTCATTGGATGTCGTCCGGTTCTTTCGCGGCACTCTCCAAACTATTAATACCATTTATTTCAATGAGTTTTATGCACGTGGCGGTCGGGATCATCCGTGGTGCCGGCGCTGTGGTCGTGTCTTCAGCCGCGCGAAAGGGTGGTTTTTTATGGGCTGAGCATTGTGCGGGAATAATCTACAAACACTTTTCCGGGACAAACGGAAGCCTGTACAAGCCAGGAACTCCTACAGTTATGCCCTTGAGTTTATATTCCATGGATGGCATATTTGCATGAGTTGGGACGTTGAATACACGGACGAGTTTGGAATCTGGTGGGGCGGTCTGGATGCAAAGGAGCAATCCTCAGTATCGGCCAGTGTGGATTTACTGGGCCTTCTGGGGCCAGGCCTTGGCTTCCCCCCGCAGCAGCGATATCAAGGGCTCCAGGCATGGCTGCCTGCGAGAGTTGCGGGTGCAGCATGCCGGGCGGCCTTACCGCGTTCTGTATGCATTTGATCCGCGCCGGTGTGCCTTGTTGCTGATTGGCGGGGATAAAACCGGTCGAGGCCGGTGGTATGACGAATACGTCCCGCTGGCTGAGAAGTTGTATGACGAACATTTGGAAACACTGCTTAAAGAGGGCCGTCACCATGGCTAAAAAATTCAGTGAGCTGCAGGCTCGCATGACACCGCAAGCCCGGGCCGATGCAGAGCGCATCTTCCAGCAACACCTGAAAGAAATGCCCCTGCATGAACTGCGCAAGGCGCAACAGATGAGCCAGGATACGCTGGCCAAGGCGCTGAATATCAATCAGGCGGCAGTGTCCAAAATGGAGCGGCGTACCGACATGTATATCAGCACGCTGCGTAACTATATCCGCGCCATGGGAGGAGAACTGGAGATTGTCGCTACGTTTCCTGATGGCCAGGTAAAGATCGAGAACTTTGCCCACTGAGTCATCCGCTCCGTCAAAGCCCGGCCATGCGCCGGGTTTTCTGTTCGCTGAATACCTGTCGTCATTGTGCAGATTAATGGACAATACTCGCCATTCTCGCCCCATCGGACATCAACGTGAACCAACTTCTCGCCATGCGTGCCTTCGTCCGTGTCGTCGAAACCGGCTCCTTCAGCCGCGCGTCCGACCAGTTGGCACTGCCGCGTTCTACCGTCAGTAAACTCATAACGGACCTGGAGAAGCACCTTGGCGTCAAGTTGATGCATCGCACCACCCGTGCGCTGGCGGCGACGCCGGAGGGGTTGGAGTACTACAGCCACGCGCTGTGCCTGGTGGCGGAACTCGATGAACTGGACAATGCCCTGCGCGGGCAGAAGCTCAAGCCCGGCGGCCACCTGAAAGTGGATGCGCCGGCGTCCTTTGCCAATTGCCTGCTGATCCCGGCGCTGGTGGATTTTCATCGTGAGTACCCTGAGATCACCATCGCCCTGGGCATCAGCGACCGCGCCGTGAATATCGTGGGGGAGGGTGTGGATTGCGTGCTGCGCGCTGGCAAGCTCGATGACATGGCGATGATCGCCCGCAAGGTTGTCGACCTCGAGTACGTCACTTGTGCGGCCCCCGGCTACCTGGAGCGCATGGGTACGCCCGTGTCTCCCGAGGACCTCGAGAAGAACCACCTCAAGGCGGGGTATTTCTTTGCCGGGTCGGGTAAGCCGGAGCCGTTGATTTTCGAGAAGGGCGCGACTCGGTATGAGGTAGGCAACTGCGCGTTTTCCACCAACGAAGGCAACGGCCTCAAGGAAATGCTGCTCGCCGGCCTGGGCGTCGGGCAGCATTTCAAGACCATCGTTGACTACTACGTAGAGGCAGGCCATTTAGTCCCGGTACTCGAAGACTGGACCCGGCCCGCCACGCCGTTGCACATCATCTATCCACCCAATCGCCATCAGAACGCCCGGCTGAAGGTATTTATCGACTGGGTGATCGAGCGGTTCGGCGTCAGGCAATAATCGCTGTCACGCGGATTTCAATGCGCATTGCCGGCAGCCCCAGGGCTTCTACTCCCAGCTCAGTCCAGATGGGGGCGTGATTGGGCATGTAATGGCGGTACCACTTGACCATCTGCTCGTTCACCTCCGGCGGGAAACCTCCCACGTGGTAGGAATTGACGTGTACCACATGCTCCCAGCCGGCGCCGGCTGCCGCCAGGGTGCGTTCGAGGTTTTGAAAGGCCAGGGCGATCTCGTCGGTGAGGGATTCGGGAATCTGGAACTCGTCATCCCAGCCGCCCTGGCCCGAGGTTTCGACGCGGTTGCCGATTTTGACCGCCTGGGTGTAATGCAGGGTTTCGCGTGCAATGTCGCCGTAACCGGGTGTGATGAAAAACTCGGGCTTGCTCATGGTGTTCCTCGGTTTCAGTGGTTGACCCGACAAAGGTTAATGGACTGAATCTGCGAACAAAATCCGCGTTTCTTGTCATCACTGTGCAGGGATGTGGATAGTCCGAGTATCAGTTTTTCACATTCCCGTAGCCCGCCCTTTGTTACTATCGCCCTCCGTCGTCGCCAGGAGTCACCGTCACATGCAACACCAGTGGGATGAAATGCACCGCACCCGCAAGCCCACGTTTGTGTTGTGTGGCGAGCCCCAGGGGGATGTGCTCAATCTCTACGTGCATGGTTATTCGGCGTTCTTCAGCCAGCAACAACTGGGTAGTTTCTCCCGGCAACTGGCAACCATCGAAGGCTCCACCAACCTGATGCTGTTCTGGCCGGCAGGGCATTTCCTGGAAAACCTGTTTGCGCCGTTCAAGGATGTGATTACCTCGATGTTGGGTGGCGGCAGCCTGGGTGCCGCAACCATCGGGGTGGGCAAGGCGATTACCTATTTCCTCGACCACTACAAAAGCGTCGAGGCGCGGGTGGATGAGGTCGCCAAAAGCCTGCTGCCCGAATTGGCCAACTACCTCCATGGCGAGTCGATCAAGGTGCGGCAGATCAACCTGATCGGCCACTCCCTGGGCGCGCGGATCCTGGTCAAGAGCCTGCTGGCCAGCCCTGAGGTGGCCCGTGAGTTGCCGCTGAACAACCTGCTGCTGATGGGCGGTGCGATTTGTACCTCCAGCCCCTGGGACCTGGTCTCGGCGCCGCTCAGCGGTCGGGTGATCAACTGCCACTCGAGCAAGGATTGGGCGCTGGCGCTCAAGCCGGACACCGAGCGCTGCATCGGTCGTTATGCGATCCCGCTGACACCGGCGCTCAAGGCCAAGGTCGCCAACGTGCACCTGGCCACGTTCGACCACGCCGCGTATTGGCCGCAACTGAAGACGGTGGTGCAGTACACCGACCTGCTGCAGGAACGCCGGGGCATGATCCGCGCCGATCAACGCAGCAGCGAAGTGCGCTTTGCCGAAGAGGATGTCGAGCTGTTCCCGCTGCTGGTGCAGGCGCGGCCGGAGGAGTTGCAGTTTTTCGCCGAGCTGATGGCGCAAAAGCGCAGTGCCTCTATCGACGCCACCGTGCGCGAGCCCTTGAAGCTGGCCATCGAGTTGCAGCGCATGGGCGGCGACACCTTTATGAACCTGGCCCGTGGTCATGGCGTGAGCTATCGCGAAATCGCCCAGGACGTGGCGCAGCGGGTGGGTATCAAGTTTGATCAACCGATCGAGAAAGTGGCCCTGGCGGATCTGGAGTTACAGGTTGCCGAACGGCTGATCGAGCAATACAAGGACAAGCTCAGCCAGGCTGATCGCCAAGTGTTCGAGGCAGAGTTGAAGGCTGCGGCACAAAAGGAACAGGGTTTTTTCAATCGTTTCGATGTCGGGCGCTCAGCCACCACTGCCCTCAGCGGGACCGCGCTGGCCGGGTTGACCGGGTTTATCCTGCGCCGGGGCGCGGCCACGGCCATTCCGGTGGTGGGGCAGGCGCTCGCGGCGGCGATGCTGCTGGTGACCGGCGTGCGGGCGTTTTCCGGCCCCGCGTATTCCATCACCACCCTGGCGGTGCTGGTGATCGGGGTGATTCGCGAGCGCCTGGAGCGTGAAGCACTGAACCAGGAGATGGATCTGGTGGTCCAGGTGGTAGAGGCATTTGATCTGCCCCGGGAGACGGTGATGCGTACCGTTGCGTCTGACTGATAAGCTGCGTTCACGTCTTGTGTGAAAGCCTGGTACCCCGCGTGAAATTCAGCCTGCCCAAAATCGCTACCGCCCCGTTCTGCCCGCCGGAAGTCGCCGGCTCCATCGTCGTTGATCCCCGTGCCTCGTTTTTCAAACGTGCGCTGATGTTTGCCGGCCCTGGCTTGCTGATCTCCATCGGCTATATGGACCCGGGCAACTGGGCAACGGCCATCGAGGCCGGTTCGCGCTACGGCTACAACCTGTTGTTCGTGGTGCTGCTGGCGAGCCTGGCGGGGATGGCGGTGCAGTGCCTGTGCTCACGGCTGGGCATCGCCACCGGCAAGGACCTGGCGCAACTGAGCCGCGAGCGCTACAGCAGGCGCTCGTCGTTCGTGCAGTGGATCCTTGCGGAAATCTCGATCATCGCCACCGACCTCGCCGAAGTCCTCGGCTGCGCCCTGGCGTTTCACCTGTTGCTGGGCGTGTCACTGACCACCGGGATTGTCATCACTGCCTTCGATACCTTGCTGATCCTGGCCCTGCAAAATCGAGGTTTCCGCCGGCTGGAAGCGATCATGCTGGCACTGGTGGCGACCATCGGCGTGTGTTTCTTCATCGAGCTGGTGCTGATCAAGCCTTACTGGCCCGACGTGTTTCGTGGTTTCACCCCGTCGTTGTCCGCCATCAGTGATGCCGCACCGTTGTACCTGGCCATTGGCATACTGGGGGCCACGGTGATGCCCCATAACCTCTACCTGCACAGCTCCATTGTGCAAACCCGGCTGGTCGGCAAGGACCTGGCCAGCCGCCAGGACGCGGTGAAACTGGCGCGTATCGATACCATCGGTTCCCTGTCCCTGGCACTGCTGGTCAACGCGGCAATCCTGATACTGGCCGCCGCCGCGTTCCACCAGACCGGCCACACTGATGTGGTGGAAATCCAGGACGCCTATCACTTGCTCGACCCGCTGGTGGGTGGCGCGTTCGCCAGCGTGCTGTTCGGTGTTGCGCTGTTGGCTTCGGGCCAGAGCTCCACGTTCACCGGCACCATTGCCGGGCAAGTGATCATGGAAGGCTACCTCAACCTGCGCATTCCCTGCTGGCAGCGACGCCTGATCACCCGTGGCCTGGCGCTGATCCCGGCGTTCCTCGGGGTGTGGCTGATGGGGGATGATGCCATCGGCAAGCTGCTGATCCTCAGCCAGGTGGTGTTGAGCCTGCAGTTGCCGTTTGCGTTGTTTCCGCTGATCCGCATGACGGGTGACAAGCGCCTGATGGGGCCGTTCGTCAACAGCTTGCCTACGCGGCTGCTGGCCTGGAGCTTGTTTGTGGTGATCAGCGGGGCGAATGCCTGGCTGATCGGGCAGTGGTTGTTTTGAGCGAAGTGAATTAAGTCAAAACGGCCAATGATGTGTATTTCGCCACCATCGGGTCGGCTGTCACTAACTTCATCGGCTCAATGATAGCCGTTGCAATGATGAGCCGATCAAACGGGTCCCTGTGATGGTGTTCAAGGTCCTTGACCGCGATGGCGTGCTCCGAGGTGATGGGCAGTTCCACGTAGCCGCTTTCCAGGCAGTATTCGCGAATTTCGTCCAGGTTTACGTTGAGCTTCCCGAGCCCGACCTTTATCGCCAGCTCCCAGAACGTGGCGGCACTGACGTAAATTTCAGCCGCGTTCTCGATCAGCTTTCTGGCCTTCGCTGGCAGTTTTGGATCATCGCTCAGGGCCCAAAGCAGGATGTGGGTATCCAGCAGTATTCTCATGGGTGGTTTCCCTCAAACGCATCCAGCATGTCGTCTGGCAATGGCGCATCGAAGTCATCCGGCACCACCAGTTTGCCCTTCATTGCGCCGATTCGCCGGCCTGTCGGTTTCCCGACAGGAACAAGGCGAGCCATCGCGCGCCCATGCTTGGCTATGGTGATGATTTGGCCGGCGGCGGCATCATCGACCAGTTTTGATAAATTATTTTTTGCTTCACCCAACGGTACGGTAATCATTTGGTCTTCTCGAGGTTTTGGCCAAATATAGCCAAAATTTCGTAAGCAGGCAAAGATCAACCGACTGCTGGCGGAGGGTGATTTTTGCGGGGACGATTGCAGGTTTCCGAACGGGTAATGACTGGCATCCATGACGTCTCTCCTGAAGGAATTCCTCGGAGTCTGCCCGAGTGCAAGCGGTTTTTGACCCGTGTTGTGGAAAATCAGATCGGACTTACTTGAAGGGGGATTTTTCCCGACAGTGCGGGCCGAATAGTTTCCCACAGTTGCTCAACGGTCCCAGTAAGGCACTGCCCCAAAACACTCGACGAAGTAATCAATCACGGTCCGTACCTTCAACGACAGCCGCCGGCTACCCGGCCACAGCGCAGCAATCTGTTGCGGCTCCAGGGTCGTCGCCACTTCATAGTCGCTGAGCACCGCCTGCAACGTGCCGGCGCGCAGGCCTTCACCGATCAACCATGACGGGAACACCACCAGCCCCAGGCCTTGTTCGGCAGCGTGGGTCAGGGTGTCGGCGTGGTTGCCGGTGATCGGGCCCTTGACGCTGTAGGACGTCCAGTCGCCCTGGTCCCGGCGGAAGAACCAGCGCTGCTGGCCGGTGACGCCCTTGTAGGCCAGGCACTGGTGGTTCACCAGTTCGTCCGGATGCCGGGGCGTACCGAAACGCTCCAGATAGCCGGGGCTGGCAGCGAGACGAAAGCGCTGGGGGGCGAAGATTCGCGCCTGCATGCCGGAATCGTTCAGCACACCGATGCGAAACAGCAGGTCTGTGCCGTCTTGCAACGGGTCGACGTAGGTGTCGGTTTGCTGGATATCCAGTTGCAGCTTCGGGTAACGCCGACACAGCTCCCCAAGCCACGGCGAGAGGTGGCGTTGGCCAAACACCATCGGCGCATTGATGCGCACCAGGCCGCTGGGTTCGCTTTCCTGTTCCTGCAACGCCTGGCCGGCGGCTTCCAGTTGCTCCAGCATCAATCGCGCATGCCGGCCCAGCAGGCGACCGGCTTCGGTAGGGCTGACCGCACGGGTATGGCGGTACAGCAACTGTTGGCCCAGGGCCTGCTCCATCAACTGGATCTGCCGGGAAATGGAGGAGGGCGCCAGGCCTTCGCGGCGTGCGACTTCGGAAAAGCTGCCGTAGTCCAGTACCGCGACAAACAGGCGAAGCGCCTTGAAGCTCAGTTCGTTCAAACCCTGCATCATCACTCCATGCTGTGCGTATTGCGCAAAGGTGTTATCGGCATGCTCCCATTTATCGCACAGCAGTGCCACCGGATAATACGCGCCATTGTTCCTCTCTCTAACGCGCAGGTGATGTATGCAGGCTTCTTCAGTGGCGGGTGTGGCTCAGGCCAAGCCCAAGACGTTTCTTCGGTTGTTGCTATTGCCGCTGGTGATCTTCGCCGGCATGGGCTTGTCGGTGGAGGCCGGCTTGCTGGGCCCGCTGGGTGTGCAGGTCGGCCACTTGTGGGCGACCTTGAGCATCTTCGGCGTCGGCTCGGCGATCCTGTTCCTGCTGTTGCTGTTCAGCGGCCCGCAAAAGGGCCCGGCGTTGACCGACCTGCCGCGCTGGCAATTGATCGGTGGCTTCCTGGGGCCGATGTACGTGGTGGTGTTAACCCTGGCTACGCCACATATCGGCATCGCGATGACCATGATTGCGATCTTGTCGGGCCAGGTAGGCAAGAGCGTGCTGATCGACCACTTCGGCTGGTTTGGCACTGCCCGCAAGCGGGTCAACGTGGAGCGCTGGATTGCATTGGCGTTGATCGTGGTAGCACTTGTTCTGATTGCGCGAGGTTAAGGTGATGAACCTGATTCTGTTGTTGGTATTGGTAGTGGCCGCCGGTGCGGTATTGAGTGTGCAGGCCGCCATCAATGGCCGCCTCGGGCAGGCGGTGGGCGTATTGCGCAGCAGCCTGCTGACCTTTGTCGTGGGCGCGATCAGTACCGGGTTGCTGATTCTGTTCTTTGAGCCCGCCCACGCGGTCAGCCTGCTGGACGTGCCGAAGTGGCAACTGACCGGGGCGTTGTTCGGGGTGGTGTACATGATGGTGATGGTCGGCGCGGTCCCGATTGTCGGCACGGCAGTGGCGACGGTGGCGGTGATTGTCGGGCAACTGGGCATGGGCATGCTGATCGATAACTTCGGCTGGCTCGGCAACCCGGCGATCGAACTGTCCGGCAGCCGCATCGTGGCGATGCTGTGCCTTGCGCTGGCCCTGGTGTTCATGTACCGCAGCAACGCTCGTCGGGCTGACTGACGGGCCTTTGAACCTTGAATCGTTGCCTATAGTCATTGCTTGAGGTGTCGGCGTTCGCCGCACCTGGACGACCACGAAAAAGGAGTCTGACCATGCAAGACATGCAAGAAAAAAAATGCGCCTGCCAGGACTGCAACTGCCAGTTGGGGGAAACTGCGGTGATGAAGGATGGCAAGGGGTATTGCTGCCAAGGCTGCGCCGAGCATCATGCCCATGGCGAGCCTTGTGCTTCGGCGACCGGGTGCGAATGCACCAAGTCCGCCCACGGCTAACGCGGCGACCTGTAGGAGCGAGCTTGCTCGCGAAAAAACTGAGAGCGGCGCGGGGCACCAGATGCCCCGCGTTATCGTTAACGACCTTCGCGAGCAAGC
>NZ_JACARZ010000059.1:0-43723 GCF_013386315.1 Pseudomonas sp. P7779
TTGCTGTCACGGGCCCGGGTGTGTCGTCAAGGTAACTGCGCAGGTTGCGCCGGGCCCGTGACAGCAAGCTCTCCAGTGCCTCGACGCTGATGTTCATCAGCGCCGCGGCGTCGGTATTCGACAGCTCTTGGTAATACTGCAACACAATCGCCTCACGCTGGCGATCAGGCAGCGACGCTAACGCCGCCGCCATGTGCTCACTGCGGGCGGCCGCTTCCAGCTGTTCATCGGGCGCAGGCGCTGTGTCGACCACCTCGCTCATCGCCTCCTCATCGTGCAGCGGGCGCTCCTTGCGCCGACGCAAATGGTCGTGGCACAGGTTGAGTGCCACGCGGTGCAGCCAGGTGTCGAAACGCGCTTCGCCACTGCGCCAGCTTGCAGCCTGGCGCCAGATACGCAGGAAACTTTCCTGGGCCACGTCCCTGGCCTCGTCGGCATCCCCGAGGATCCGACTGGCGAGCGCGAGCAAACGCGGCAGTTTGCGCGTCACCATTTCGTTGATGGCCGCCGGTTCGTTGTTACCGATGCGGGCCAACAGCTCAACGTCCGGATCAGTGTCTTTCAATAGGGCAAGTCTCGGTCCGGTGGCTAAGGGTCAGGTTGACGGAATGCTCAGCGGATCCAGTGCCCTTCCCTCCAGTACCAGTTGGGGCCGCGCGATTCCCAGTGGCCAGGTTCCCAACGGGCGTTGCGCATCACCGGCTGCCAGTGGCCCGGTACCCAGGCATAACCGCGCCCTTCGTAGCGCCAGTGCCCGCGATCCCACACATAGCCAGGGCGTTCGACGGGAACGGCCTCGACGCGCATCGGCGGTGGCGCTTCGCGGATGATCACTTCGGTCTGGGCAAACGTCGGCGTGCTGACCAGGGCGGCCAGTGCCAGCGGGATCAACAGGGCATAACGTAATTTGGCCAGCGGTCGTGCAAGTCTCATGACAACTCCTTCATCGGCGATCGCCAGTGATCGCAGTTGTAGGGTTGAACGGCAGGTGTCCGAAAATCCGTCGCAACAAAAAGAACTTTTTATCGCGACCGCTCAGGACGGCAGGCAGGGCCAGTATTGCCCAGGGTTTGCGGGGAGTTGATGAAATTGTTGAAAGGCCGCGACGGATTTATCCATATGGCCGCGTTCAAGGGTTAACCGTTGGTAATCGACAGGCGCGTTCTGTTGGTTGGCGACGCCCATCACCTTGAGGAAATCACCATGTCTCGTCGAATTTCACTGCTGGTTGCCGCCGTCCTGCTCATGAACCTTGGCGGCTGCGTGTTCCTGCCGGGGCACCGCGAGCATTGCTGCTGGCGCGGTTACGGGGTAGTGACTACCCCGACGGCACAAGCGATCTCCTGATCCGCTAACTGACCGCTGCAAAACCCCTGCGCCCGGCCTTGATCTCGGTGCGCAGTTCGCCAATCAGGTTTGAGATGGAACGGATGCTGTCCAGACCCTGGGGCGACACACGGGGCAGCAGCAGGTCGACGCGCCCGGAGGCCGGGTCGAAGATGTTGATGCGCAGCGAACCGTCGCTGTTCAATGAGCAGTCACAGGCGAGGGGCAGGAAGCCCGACTCCATGATGTGGCGAAACTCGGCGATCGAAATCATGCGGGCACCCTTCCCTGTACGGGGCTCGGAGGACGTGATCCGTCTAGGGTAGATGAGCTTTTTCAAACTGCCCGGGAATTAATGCAAAAGTGATACTTGGTGCGCATTTCGGCCAAAACCGCTGGCCGGCTGACGCCAAAAAAACCACACCGACACCCTCTTATCCGATGCCGCGCGAAGGGCTTGCTTCCTGGCGATGATGGCCAGATGCTCTGGTTTTTTTCCGACACCGAGAGCACTCCGCATGAGCATCGAACCTTTGATCGAACCCGACAGTGCTGTGTACAAGACGTTGCTGGAATCGACCAAGGCCATTCCCTGGCGTATCGACTGGGCAACCATGACTTTCAGCTACATCGGCCCGCAGATCGAGGCGCTGCTGGGCTGGACGCCGCAGAGCTGGGCCACCGTCGATGACTGGGTGGAACGCATGCACCCGGACGACCGCGAGTATGTGGTCAACTTCTGCGTCTCCCAGTCCCGGGCCGGGGTCGACCACGAAGCCGATTACCGGGCGCTGACCGCCAGCGGTGAGTACGTGTGGATTCGCGACGTGGTGCACGTGGAGCGCAAGGACGGCGAGGTGCAGGCGCTGATCGGCTTCATGTTCGACATCAGCGAGCGCAAGAAGACCGAAGAACACCTGATTCGCCTGCAAAAACAGCTGGAGGAGTATTCGTTCCAGGACGGCCTCACCGGCATCGCCAACCGGCGCATGTTCGATACCGTGCTGGCGCGGGAGTGGACCAGCGCCCAGCGCAGCCAATTGCCGCTGTCGCTGATCCTGTTGGATATCGACTATTTCAAGCAGTACAACGACCTCTACGGGCATATCAAGGGCGACGAATGCCTGCGCCAGGTGGCACGCACGCTGTCGCAGGCGGCCAACCGGCCACGGGACTTCATTGCGCGCATCGGCGGCGAGGAATTTGTGTGGTTGTTGCCGGAAACCGATGCCGAGTCGGCACGGCGCGTGGCCGAACGCTGCCTGCACTTGATCCGCCAGCAGCAGATCGCGCATGAGCACTCGGCGGTGTCGGACCTGCTGACACTGAGCCTGGGCGTAGGCACTTGCACGGTAACGCCGGGCGGCGCGGCGCTGGCCTTTGTCGAAGCCGTCGACAAGTTGCTGTACCAGGCCAAGCGCAATGGCCGGATGCGTGCAGAGTTTGCCAACGTGGCGGATTGACACAAAAGCCGAATCGCGGGCAAAAAAAATCCCAAGTAGCTGATGGAAACTTGGGATTTAAAAATGCATAAACCGTGGGAGGTGAACGCCCGTCTATATTACCCAGCGGGAAAACTTGTAACAAGATAATTTTCAACCTTTCGTCGGATTAAAACAGCGCTAAGTCATTCAATAACCACACTTTTTTAATGGATCCGATTATTGGAAACGCCACTTTTTGGTGCAATAACAGCGCATCGTTAAACAAACTTCGCTGTTTAATTCCGCGATAAACATAAGGTTATTGATTAAAAGTGCGTGGGCTTCTTCAAATAGTGCTGATACAGGTGTTTGCACGGATCCACCAATACAAGTTCGTCCTGGGGCGTGGCGCGCGAAACACTGGCTGCCTGACGGCATAACGCCAGTCGCTCCGCCGCCTCTTCCCGCTGCCGGTCTACCTGGGCATTGAGCCGAACGAAATAGGTCCCCAACAACACCGCGACACATAGAACCCCGACGCCAAAATAGCGCAAGGCGTTGGATTGAGGGGGTTCCAGCTCACTCATACACTCATTGCACCTTGTGTTTCTGATAGCGAACATCGTCGCCCTCGGCCGTGTCGACCACTGCCCAGCCAAGCCGCTGGTAAAAACCGTTGGCACGGATCTGATCCCGCCCATCCGTGATCAGGAAGAGCGTGTCGTGGTGCTCGAACAGTGCGGCCTCGGCCACTGCCATCAATTGGCGGCCCAACCCAAGGTTCTCGTGAGACGGCAATACAAACAGGGCGAACACCTCGCCTTCGGCAAGATCAACCATTGCAAACGCGACAGGCCTGCCGTCCAGTTCGGCAAGCCATACGCAAGGCGCCTCGCGCATGCTGTCGGCGACGACTTGCGGGGTAATGCCCAGCTCAGCCATCTGCTCGCGGCTTAAGTGGTTCTGCACCACGGCGGTGCGAATGTCGAAAATGGCATTGATATCGCCCGGAGTTGCCAACCGTATAACCGAACCCATGTGCACCGCCTCCCGATGAGACGCTCAATTGTATGTAAATTGAAACACATCGGTTGTGGTGGATTTGTAAAACAGTCAGCCGGATTGCGCGTTAATCCTGCTCACGCCGCCTGAACTGCCCCGGCGCCAGCCCGTGGGCCTTGCGGAAACACCGGGAAAAATACGCCTCGTCGGTAAACCCGCAACGGTGCGCAATCGCGCCGATCATCTGCGGGCTGTTGAGCAGCAGCGTGCGCGCCAGTTGCATGCGCCGGTCGAGCACCAACTGGGAGAAGGGTTTGCCGGTTTCCTTGCGCAACAGGTGGGTCAGGTAGTTGGGCGACAGGAACGCCGCCGCCGCGGCATCCGTCAGGTTCAGCGACGGCTCGTGCAAATGCTCGCGGATGTAGCCTTGCACCCGGGCCAGGGCATCCTTGCGCCCACGCCGGGTGGCGTTGTTGGCCGCGAACGCCTGGAGCGGTTCGGCGTACTGTTGGCACACCAGCCCGATCAACTGGAACAGGTAACCCTTGAGCCGCTCCCGGGCGCCGAAGCTGCGGTGGGCGTCCAGGCTACGCATGTGTTCCAGCCAGGTTTTGACTTCTTCGAAGGCCGCGTCGTCGAGGATGAAGTCCAACTGCTCCTGGAAGCGGAACGGCGACAGCTCCGGCGCCTGGCCGATGGGGATGTCTTCCAGGTCCAGCGGATCGCAGGTCAGTTGCGGCAGGAAAAAACCCTGGCTGAAATTGATCAGCATGAAGTCGCCGTCGTCGGGATGGGGAATCACGTGCAGGCGATGGGGCAGGATAAAGGCCAGGGCCTTTTTCGGGAACGGGCGCACCGCACCGCCGATGTGCTGCACGGTGTCGCCGCCCAGGTTGATCTGGATCTGGAAGTATTCGTGGCGATGGGGACTGGTCAGCGCCGCCCTGCCCCGCTTGTCGCGGATGTAGAAGTCGGAGCGGTCGCTGCGTTGTTCCATGCCATAGGTGGTGATGCGGGTGCCGGGCATACGTACTTCTCGGAGGGCCTGGGCACCACTGTAGCGTCAACCCTGGCCGAGGGTGAAGCTCAGTTCCGCCAGGCCGTCGATCCCGGCGGTCACCACATCGCCCGGTTGCAAGGCGCCGACGCCCGCCGGGGTGCCGGTGAAGATCAGGTCGCCGGCTTTCAGCGCCACGGATTTGGACGCATGGCTGATCACCTCGCTGACCGACCAGATCTGGTCCGCCAGGTCGCCCACTTGGCGTTGCTCGCCGTTGACCTTGAGCCAGATACGCCCGCTGGCCGGATGGCCGACGGCGCTCACCGGCTGCAACGGGGTGCAGGGTGCCGATTCATCGAAGGCCTTGGCCCATTCCCACGGCCGCGACAGCTTTTTCGCCTGGGCCTGGAGGTCGCGGCGAGTCAGGTCGATGCCCAGGCCGTAACCCCAGATATGCGCAAACGCATCTTCCGGGGAGATGTCCACGCCGCCCTTGCCGATGGCCACCACCAACTCGACTTCATGGTGCAGGTCGGCGGTCAATGGCGGATAGGCGATCACGCCCTCGGCAGGCACCACGGCATCCGCCGGCTTCATGAAAAAGAACGGCGGCTCGCGGTCGGGGTCGTGGCCCATTTCGCGGGCATGTTCGCTGTAGTTGCGCCCGACACAGAACACCCGGCGCAGCGGGAAGCGGGCGTCGTCGCCGTGGATGGCAAGGGACGGGGTTTCGTTGGGGGTGATGACGTAGCGGGTCATGGCATGTGCCTCTTCGATTACCTGGGGCCAGTATGCGGACGGGCTCCGGGGCGAAGTTGGACAGGCTTACGCAGATTTTGTACTGGGCGGTGCATCGGTCACTTTGCCGAGCGAACCCAACACTGCTAGCCTCATCGCGCTTTCAACCCCTGATCCCGCAGAAAGGACTCTGATGAACATCATTCGCGCCGTCGCCCTCTTCGCCGCCTCATTGTTCTCGATGAACACTTCAGCCAAGGCCCCGCTTCCGGGATTCCAGTTGCCCAAGGCAGATTCGGAATATGACGAGAAGGTGTTGGCGGATATCAAGAAGATCGGCTGGCACCATGTGCATGTGCGGGCTGAAGACGGTGAGCCTTCGTTCGCCTACTCCCTGGGGTTCTACGCCAACTTCGGCCAACCGGAAATCATCGTATTCGGGCTGCCCCCGCAGATTGCCCAGCAGTTGCTGAACATCGCCGCGATCCGCTTTGCCGGTGCAAAAGCCGCCTATGAAACCTACAAGCCCTATGACGATATTGCCGAAGGCATGCGCATCGCCTTCATTCCTGTAGACCGCAGGCACTACCGCGAGTACCTCGGTTATGCCGGCTGGTTCTACGCCTCGATCAAAGCTGATTTCCCTGCGTTGCAAATGGTCTGGCCGGACAAACAAGGGCGCTTTCCGTGGGAGCCCAACTACGACCAGTCGTTCTCAAGGCTCCAATTGCTGCTGGATAAATAAGGGTTATTTACGCGCCAGCTTGTAGCGCAAACAGTCCTGATAAAAACTCTGGCGAATCACCTCGGGCTTGACCCGCGAACGGCTGTCGTAGGTCTGCTCGGTGATGCCCATGGCCATCATGTGCATCCAGGGTTTCTTGAACTGGTAGGTCTTCAGCTTCTGCCGCGCGGCGTACAGCGAGACGCCCGACAGCTTCAATTCCTGGGCCCGGGCGGCGGTGCCAGCCCCCCAACTGCACATGTACTTGTCGTTGTCCCGCAGCTCCCGTGCCTCAACCGAAACCGCCCCACCCGCCAGGGAACAGGCGATCAGCATGATTCCAACATTGCGCATTTGCATCCCGCCTAACCACCTGAAAATAAAAGTGATTTTGGCGAGAATTTTGTTACAAAGGGGCCAGCAAATTGCCTTCTCGATGAATTTTCCGACCTGAAACCGAACCAAGTAACAGCGCTGCCACTCAGGCATTTTGCCACTATTGGTTGCCGATGGCCCATTGCCTGACGATAATCGCGGCGCTCTCCCACACTCACGCAAGGAAACGCCGTGAAAAAGCTTCTACTGTTGACCCCATTGCTCGCACTGCTGTTGCAAGGCTGCGGCGTCACCATGACGCAATACGAGCCGAACTTCGATAACGTCCAGGTCCTCAAGCAAGCAGCGCCGCTGCAACCCGTCAGCAATGCCCAGGTGACGGCCGCGTCGGGCGAAGGCTCGTTGTCTGTACGTGCCAACCCGATCCGCTCGCCCAGTGGCAGCATCCCGGCGCATATCCAGGCTGCGATCACCCAGGAACTGCAACTGGCAGGCCTGCTGAACCCGCAAGCAGAACGTCATCTGCAAGTGCTGGTGGTGAAGAATTCGCTGTCGGCAGGCATGGGCTCCGGCAACGGCACGCTGGCCGCGCGGTTTACCCTGCTCAAGGGCAATGACGTGGTGTACGACGCGACCAAGGAAGTGAATCACACCTGGCCCAGTTCGTTCTTCGGGTTCATTGCGATCCCGAATGCCGCCAACGCCTACAACCCGATGGTGCGGGATTTGCTCAAGTCGCTGTACAGCGACCCGTTGTTCATCAAGGCGCTTAAGTAAGGCCTGGGCTGCGAGGGTCGGCCACCCTGCCCTCGCAGCTGTTTCAAACGTTCAGTTACGTGTCACGCCCGTGGCACGCCGGCATCCAGCGCCGAATACTTCAGGTTATTACCGTCGACCATTTGCTTGAGCAGGGCATTGACCTGGCGGGTGAAGGTATCGGTCACCGCGTATTTCGGCGTGTTGGCCATCAACGGGATGAACCAGATGCCCATCCAGGTATTGATCGAGTCGTGGTTGGTGCCGGTGCTCAGTGCCTGGCCTTGTGCGTCCACCGATTCCAGCTTCATGGTGTACTGATCAGTCCCCAGCGCCGGAATGATGGTGAAGGTAAACCCGCTGATAAAGGCCAGTACCAGTTGGCCGCCACCCGGTGGATGATTGTAGACCTTCAGGCGCAGGCTGTAATCGCCTGGCTGCTTCTGGAATTCATCCAGGGTCACGCGACCAAACAGGCCGGAGTCAGTCAGGACTTTCTGCAGCTGTGGCTTGAGCATCTCACGCGCTTGTGGGACTTCGGCCGCGGCGGCATTTGTCGGCTCGCCCTGGTAGAACTTGAAGTCTACGTAGACGTTCGGTTTGTTGGCGTAGCTGGCCTTCGACGGCAGCGTGACGGGTGCTACTTCGTCTTTCGTGAAGCTGGCGCAGCCGCCCATCGACAACGTGATCAGGGCCAACCCCAGCATTTTTCCAATGTGCATTACGACTTCCTTAGTGAATGGAGCGTCTCCATGGCCGGAGTTGCTGGGGGCGGATGATAAAGAGTGGGTGGGAATGTTAAAAGGCCATCTCCGAGAAATACCCGCTCGCAGGCAGCACTAGTTGGCGGAGACCAGTTTCAGGCCGATCACGCCGGCCAGGATCAGTACGATGCACAGCACTCGTAACGGTGCGGTGGAATCGCCCAGCAAAGCCATGCCGAGGATCGCGGTGCCCGCTGCGCCGATTCCAGTCCACACTGCGTAGGCGCTGCCCACCGGCAGGGTGCGCAGTGCCATCGACAGCAGGATCACGCTGGAAACGCCGGTCACTACGGTGAGCAATCCGGGGGTGAATCGGGTGAAACCGTCCGAGGCCTTCATCGCGAACGCGAAGGCGATTTCAAGGATGCCGGCCAAGCCGAGCAGTAGCCATGCCATGGGATGAGCCCTCAGGAAATACAGTGAGTGTGTGGCGAGCAGCCCCGCCACACCGAATCAGCGTTGGCTATGCCTTGGCAGCCGCCGCTGGCGTGGTACGGAAGGTGATGCCCAGTCGGTTGAAGGCATTCATCAAGGCGATGCCGTAGGTCAGGTCAGCCAGTTCCTTGTCGCTGAACTCGGCGGCCGCTGCCGCATAGTCGGCGTCCGAAACATCACTGGCGGTCACGGCTTCGGCAAAGGCCAGCGCCACGCGCTCACGCTGGGTGAAGACTGCGCCAGCGTCGTGCCACACTGGCACCAGCACCAGCTTGTCCACGGCCAGGCCTTGCTTGAGCAGGTCCCGCGAGTGCATGTCGATGCAAAAGGCGCAGCCGTTGACTTGCGAAACCCGCAGGTAGACCAGGTCGATCAGCTCCTTGGACAGGCCGCTGTTTTGCAGGTAGACGTAAACCCCGCCGAACGCCTTGTAACCTTCAGGGGAAGCTTTGGAGTAGTCGAGACGCGTTGTCATGGTGAAATCCTGTAGCGGTTGGATGAAGCCGCCATCTTGCGGCGCCATGGCCTACCCCAAAAGATCCATGATCTGGCTTGAACACCAGACCATGAATGCGCGGACATGGCCTACTCTGAATCTTGATTCTTGGCTCTTTGGCCTGGGTCATGAGGTTCGTAGACTGAAGGCCATCCATCCAGGAAGCAGCGCACCATGAATATCCTCCATGTCAGTGCCAGCCCTCGCGGGCCAGCGTCAGAAAGCAACGCCCTCTCCCTCAAGATCATTGAATGCCTGCGCCAGCGGCATCCAGACGCCGAGGTGATCCAGCGCGGCATTGCCGCAAATGCCCTGGCACCGGTGGACGAGCCTTATGCAACGTCCCAGCAGTCCCTCGTGGACGTCTCGTCCGAGGGGTCGATGGCCCAGTCCGAGCGGCTTGTTCAGGAACTGGAGCTGGCCGACATTGTGGTGATCGCCACCCCTATGCATAACTACTCGGTGCCCGCGGCCCTCAAGCTATGGCTCGATCACATCGCACGGGTGCGCCGCACCTTCGATATCTCGGCCCAGGGCAAGATCGGCCTGTTACAGGACCGGCCAGTGTTCGTCGCCATCGCCTCAGGCGGGCGGTTTTCCGGGGAGCGCGCGCACCAGCCGGACTTCCTGACGCCGTACCTGAAAACCATACTGGGCATGATCGGCCTGCATGACGTGACCTTCTTCACCGTCGAAGGCACCGCTTCCCGCCCGGAAACTCTGGCCCAGACGCGCCGCCAGACCGACCAGGCGCTGCACGATTATTTCGCCACCTGAACAGGACCCGCCGCCGGATGAGCACTTCGATCAAGGCCTTTTCACCGCTGGACGCCGGCGCCGCGGAGCCGATTTACCGGCAACTTTACTGGCGGTTCCGCAGCGCGATTGCCGACGGTTTGCTCAAGCCGGGCGAACGCATACCCGCAGCCCGGGCCCTGGCCAAGGAGCTGGGGTTGGCCAGGGGCACCATCGACACGGCGTATTCGCTGCTGGCAGCCGAGGGCTATATCCAGGCCCGAGGCCAGGCCGGCACGGTGGTGGCTGAAGGGATCAAGGCCAGCCTGCCGGAGCGCCCCATGACGGCCAGCGACCAGAATGCCGTGCGGCACAAGGCCGCCGTGTTGCCGTTTCAAATGGGGCTGCCCGCACTGGACGCGTTCCCTCGCAAGATCTGGTCGAAAATCGCCGCCCGCTGCGTGCGGGCCACCCAGGTCGCCGACATGGCCAACCCGTGCGTGTTCGGCCTGCACTCGCTGCGCACGGCGATTGCCAGCTACTTGCAGGTCGCCCGGGGCATCCACTGTTCGCCGGCGCAGGTCTTCGTCACCTCGGGCTATCGCAATACGCTGGGGCTGATCGCCCATGCACTGCTGGAACCGGGCGATCGGGTGCTGGTGGAAGACCCAGGCTACTTGTTCACCCGACCGTTGCTGGATTACCTGAATATCAAGGCCATACCGGTGCCAGTGGACCCGGATGGCATGCAGGTATCCCAGGCCGTGCAACAGGGCAAAGGCGCCCGCGCCGTAGTGGTCACGCCGGCCCATCAAAGCCCGCTGTGTGTCTCGCTGGCCTTGCCCAGGCGCCTGGAGCTGCTGGATTGGGCGAGTCGCCAGCAGGCCTGGATCATCGAGGACGACTACGACGGCGAATACCGCTACGTGAGCCGCCCGCTGCCGGCCCTCAAGAGCCTGGACCGAGACGGCCGGGTGCTGTACGCCGGAACCTTCAGCAAGGTGTTGTTCCCCGGCATCCGCCTGGCCTATCTGGTGGTGCCGGCAGCTCAAGTGGAACGCTTCGAACATGTCAGCCAGACCTTCCTCGGGGGCTGCCCGGAGTTGACCCAGGCGATCGTCGCAACGTTTATGACCGAGGGGCATTTTGCGCGGCATATCCAGCGCATGCGCAAGCTCTACGGTGAGCGTCGGGAGGCCACCGCCAGGGGCTTGCGCAAGGCCTTGGGCGAGCATATTTCGATTGACGCCCAGCCGGGCGGGATGCACTTGATCCTGCGCCTCAATGCACAACAGTCAGACCGCCTGTGCGTGGAACGACTGACGCAGGCCGGCATTTATGCCGAAGCCTTGAGCGACTGGAACATTCAAGGCCAGACCGGCCCCGGCCTGCTGCTGGGCTTTGCCAATATCGAGTCCGAGGCCATCGCCGAAGCCCTTGGAAAACGCATCCTGGACGCACTCATGGCCTGATCCGCCAGCCGGTTCTTGGCTCTTTTGCCCACCGGCGAGTGGCGCCATGCTGGACAGCCTGTCCTCACCCGCCTGGAATGCCCATGCCCACTCCCCTGCGCAGCCTCGCAGTTTTCTGCGGTACCAATTTCGGCTTCAACCCGCGCTATGCGGATGGCGCCCAAGCCCTCGGCCGGGAAATCGCCCGGCGCGGCATACGCCTGGTCTACGGCGGCACCCACAAGGGCTTGATGGGCGTGGTGGCGGACGCTGCGCTGGCTGAAGGTGGCGAAGTCATCGGCGTGATCACCGAGTTACTGCATGAACGCGGCCATTCCCACGCCGGGCTTACCCACCATGAAGTGACCCAAGACATGCGCAGCCGCAAGACACGCATGAGCGACTGCGCCGACGGTTTCATTGCCTTGCCCGGCGGGCTGGGAACCCTGGAGGAGTTGTTCGAGGCGGCCACGCTGACCCAGGTCGGCGAACACTACAAGGGCGTGGCGTGCCTGAATACGGCGGGGTTCTTCAACCCGGTGCGCGCCCTGCTCGATCACGCTGTGCAGGAGGGCTTCATGAAGGTCGAACACAGCCGGATGCTGATGTTCAACGCAGACCCCGGCGCCCTGATTGATGCCCTGGAGCAGTGGCAGGCGCCGGTGGTTTCCAAGCTGATTGAGCCGGTGGCGAACTAACGTTTTTCGGCCTTGGCGATGCTGCTCCCGAATCCTTTCGCCAAGGCCTTTTTATTTACCACTGATAGGTCGCACTGGCCTGCACGGTACGCTGCGAGCCATACCAGCACCACGAGTAGGAATAGCAGGACGCGACGTACTCTTTATTCGCCAGGTTGGTGGCGTTCACTGCCAGGCGCAGGTTGTCACCCTGACGATTGATGTGCGGAATGTCGTAGTGCACCGCTGCATCGAACAAGGTGTAGCCCGGCACCTTCAGGGTGTTGGCGGTATCGCCCCAGGAAGAACCGACATAGCGCGCACCGGCGCCTACGCCGAAGCCCTTCAGAGTGCCGTCGTGCAGGGTATAATCCGCCCAGGCCGACGCGGTATGACGCGGAACGGCGTAGGTGGTGGTGCCTTCGGCCGCAATGGCCGGACCGACACCGATGTCGCTGATGGGCGCATAACGCACGGTGTTGTTGGATTTGCTGATGCGGTTATCCAGGTAGGCATAGGCCGCAGTGATATCCAGGTTGTCGTTCAGGCTGGCCTTGCCTTCCAGTTCAAACCCGCGGGATTGCACTTCACCGTCCTGAATCTGGCAACGCGAGCCGTTGCACAGGTGGGAAGCGTCCGGGTCCAGCGTCGGTACGTTGGTCTGGCGCAGGTCGAAAATGGCAGCCGTGATGAAGCTGTTGCTGCCCGGCGGCTGGTACTTGATGCCGATTTCCGTCTGCTTGCCCTCGGTCGGCTGGAACGTCGAACCGCCGTAGCCCGTGCCGGATTGCGGCTGGAAGGATTCCGAGTAGCTGACATACGGCGCCAGGCCGTTATCGAACAGGTAGACCAGGCCCAGGCGGCCGGTGAAGGCCTTGCTGTCCTGGGACGACTTGGTCTTTTTCTGGGTGGTCATCGCCAGGGTACTGTTGTCGGTGCTGGCCCAGTCATAACGCCCGCCCATCAACAGCACCCATTTGTCCCACTTCATCTGCTCTTGCAGGTACACCCCCGTTTGCTCGCTGCGCGAGGTGGCGTCGCTGGTGTAGGCCGGCACCGGCACGGCCGCGCCGTAGACCGGGTCGAAAATATCCAGCGTAGGCCCTGCCGTGTACACGCCGCTGCCCGACTTGGTGTCGGTGCTGGTGTTCTGGTAGTCGGCGCCCATCAGCACGGTGTGCTGCAACGGCCCGGTGTCGAATTTGGCCTGCAACTGGTTGTCGAGGGCATAGGCGTCGATATTCACGTCGCTGGCGATGGTCGAGCGGCGGATGGTGCGGTAATCGCTCTCCAGGTAGTTGCTGTAGAGGCTGCGGTATTGCCCTTCGCTGCGCAGGTAGCGCGCATTCTGGCGCACGGTCCAGACATCGTTGAAGTGATGCTCGAAGGCGTAGCCGATGGAGTAATACTCGCGGTCACTCTTCTCGAAGCTTTTCTCGCCGTCGTAGAAATCCACGTCGATCTTGCGCCCCGTCGGGCTGTGCAGCACCGAGCCCCAGGCTGGCATCGAGCCGTAGGACGCGCCCTTGGGGTCTTTCTGGAAATGCCCGAGCAAGGTCAGCGAAGTATTCTCGTCCGGGCGCCAGGTGAAGGCGGTGGACAGGGATTGACGCCGGGTTTCGGTGTGGTCGATCTGCCCGTCGGCATCGTCGAACAGGCCGGCAACGCGGTAGGAATAAACGCCTTGGTCGTCCAGCGGGCCACTCAAGTCAAAGGTCGTGCGCTTCTTGTTGAAGGTCCCGTACTCGACGCCGACTTCATGGAACGGCGTGTCCAGCGGGCGTTTGCTGACCATGTTGATCACCCCGCTGGGGGTGCCCTGCCCGTACAGCACCGACGCCGGCCCGCGCAGCACTTCGACGCGCTCCAGGTCGAAGGCGTCTTTTTGCGGCAAGGCATCCCGGCTCGACGGCATGCGCAGGCCGTCGAGGTAGGTCGCCGGGGTGAAGCCACGGATGGTCAACTGGTCGAGACGCGAGGCGGTGGAGCCACGGGTTTCCGGGATCACGGCAGCGCTGTAGCGCAGGATCTGGTTGAGGCTCTCGGCGTTCTGCGCGCGCATCTGGTCTTTGGTGACCACGGAGATCGACTGCGGGGTTTCGATCAGTGCGGTGTCGGTCTTGGTGCCCGACAGGCTGCGGGTGGCCACGTAGCCAGACACCGGGCCGGTGGGGCTTTCCGACGGGTACGCGCCGCTGATGGTGGTGGCCTGCAACTCCATGGCGCCATCGGTGTGCGGGATGGCTTCGAGACGGTAGCGGTCGTCGGCGATCTTCAGGGCTTGCAGGCCGCTGCCGGCCAACACTTGGGCCAGGGCGGCGTCGGTATTGTATTGCCCGTTCAGGCCATTGCTGTGTTTGCCACGGGTCAGGCTCGAATCAAAGGCCAATACCAGGCCCGCCTGTTCGGCGAGGCTGTTGAGGGCCTGGCTCAGGTCACCGGCGGGAATGGAGAACGCAGCGCTTTCAGCCGCGTAGGACGCTTGAACGGTCAGCAGGGGTACGGCGGCAAACGCCATCGCCACTGAAAGGGTCAATGGCTGTAAAGGACGAGCAAGGCGCGACATGAGAAGTCCTGGGAAATGGGGGTTCTATTAGTCATGACGGCCATGTCGGAAAATCGGGTATGAATGAGAGCAGTTTTTATTCAGACTTTTTACAGCGGCTTGATCACCACCACCAAATCCGTGAAGTACTCCACCTTGATCGGCAGGTTATCCGCCAGCGACGCCAGTGCCGCGCCGGTGTCATCGAGCTTGAATACCCCGGACACGCGCATCCCTTGCAGCGCCTGCGGATCAAAGCGCACCAGCCCATGGCGGTAACCGGCGAGGGTTTGCAGGACCTCGCTCAGGGGCTGGTCGTCGACCTTGAGCAAACCACGGGTCCAGGCATCCGGGTCGGCGTTGCCGATGGGTTGTGGGGTGCCGGCACGGCCGTCCTGGAGCGTGGACTTCTGCCCCGCCGGCACTTTCACGTCGCCCGCAACGGTGCCTTTGACGGCCACGGTGGACTCGATCACGGTGACCACGGTCGCGCCATCCTCGGCCTTGCGCACCAGGAACCGCGTGCCCAACGCCGTGGCCGTGCCCTGGTCGGTGTGCACCACGAACGGCCGTTGCGCGTCCTTGGCCACCTCGACCCACATCTCGCCCTGCAACAGTTCGATCACCCGTTGGTGGCCGTCAAACTTCACGTCCAGTGCCGAGTTGCTGTTGAGCTGCACCTGGCTGCCGTCGGTCAGTGCCACCTGGCGCCGTTCGCCCACGCTGGTGCGTTGGTCGGCCATCCACACCGGCAGGCGCTCAATCCCGGCCCAGCCGCACAGCAACACACCCAACAGCGCGACGGCCTGGGTGCTACGGGCGGCAAACCTTGTTTTCTGTGGGGCAAATGCACGGTTCAGGGCCATGCGCGCCGGGGCGGCGGGCAACTCGTCGAGGCTGCCCCACAGGCTGCGCATGCGCTCGATGGCGACGGCATGCCGTGGATCGGCCTGGCACCATTTCTCGAAGGCCGCGCGGTCGGCCTCGGTCACGTGGTCGTCGTGCAACAACGTCAGCCAGTGGGCGGCTTCACTGATGATCTGCTCGGAACTCACGACAGCGGGTCCGCCCCGTGCAGGGTGTGATAGCAATGCACCAACGCACTGGAGATGTAGTTCTTCACGGTGCTGGAAGACACCTGCAGTTGTTCGGCGATTTCGCTGTAGGTCAGCCCGTCGAGGCGACTGAGCAGGAATGCCTCGCGGGCCTTGGCGGGCAGGCCGATGAGCATTTCGGCAATGCGTTCCAGGGCCTGCAGTGCCACATGAATCGCCGCCGGGTCCGGCATGCCGGCATCTTCGCTCTGGATCGCCAGGGCTTCCATGTAGGCCTTTTCGATGCGCCGCCGACGCGCGCCATCGATCATCAAGCGCCCCGCCGTGGTGGCCAGGAAGGCGCGGGGTTCCTTGATGGTATGGGGGTCGGCCAGCAGCAGGATGCGGATAAACGCGTCGTGGGCCAGGTCGGCGGCATGTTGCGAGCAGCCGAGTTTCTTGCGCAGCCAACCGTGCAACCAGGAATGATGGTCGCTGTAGAGGGTGGTGATGGTCTGCTGGCGACGGGCTATATCACCATCAGCTACAGGAAAGTCATGCATGCGCAAAAATTTCTCAAACAAGAAAGATTACCAATTGCGCGAACGATGACAGTAAAACGAAGGGGGAGCAAGGATGGAGTGATGGGTTGCAACGAATCTGCGACTTGCTGTGCCCACCTTGAAAGCGACCAGTGCGCACGCGACACTTCTGCGACTCATACAAGGACATCACGCATGACAACCTTCGCCAACACGGTCTCCACCCGCGAGGCCTATCAACTGCTCAAGGACGTGGCATTAGAGGTTCGATCGCTGAAACCCGTCAGCTCCAGCGACGAGCAAATGGTTGTCGACATCGACGGCTGGCAGGTCACGCTGTCAACCTGCGGGACGGCTCTGGAGTGCTGCCTGCGCTGTATTGCACCGGATAACAGGCAAGGTTCACTGGACACCTGGCAACGTTACGGCACCAATCCGCTCGATCTGATGAGCCTGTGGGAGCGAACGCAGCTGCAGCGCCTGGTGCATGCAGCCTTCGTTCGCTGAACGTGCCCTTTGCCCGCAATCACCCACTGCGAACATCAAACACTTTACGGATTAACGCCAGCTCCAGGAAACCCCGGTGTAAACCCCCATGCCATCCCCCGGCGTCGACCGCGCCACATCCAGCCCCTTGTCGTCATAACCCGGCGTGACCGTGTTCGCGTAACGCCGGTTGGTCAGGTTGCGCAGGTCGACCCAGGCTTGCCAGTCGTGCTTCGGCGCGTCGTACCCGAGCGTCGCGCCGAGCAGTGTGTAGGCCGCCGCGTAGTAGGAGTTGGCGTAGTCCACCGCGACCCGCGATGAATGTTCGCCATTGAGGCTGGTGTAGAAACCGCTAGGGTGGCTGTAGCGCAATTGCGCCTGGTAGTAGTGCCTGGGGATGCCGGGCAAGGTGTTGTCGCCGAAGCGGTCGTCGTTGCGGTAGTGGAAGTCGCTGTAGGTGTAGGCCTGGCGCAGGGCGAGCTGGCCCGTGCGGCCCCCGTCCCACAGCGGGCTGATCAGGCTCAGCTCCAGGCCTTGGTGCACGGTTGGGCTGGCGTTGGATTCGGCGATTATTGCGGACGTGGTGGACGTCGCGGCCTGGGTTTCGACGCTGAGCAGTTCGTGGCGCACCTCGGAGCGGTACAGCGCCAGGTCCCACTGGCCGAACCACGCTTCACCGCGACCGCCGACTTCCAGGGTGGTGGCGGTCTGGTTTTTCAGCTTCACCCCTTCACGTTGCAAACCGCTGGCCGGGCCGCTGCCCACGGGGAAGTACTTGTTGGAACCCCAGATCATCGACCACGCATGGGGCGGTTCCACCGAGCGACTCAGGTTGCCGTACACCTGCAATTGGGGGCTGAAGTCGTAGCGCAGGCCAACCCTTGGCGCGTAATCCCAATCTTGCTGGCTGACGGGTGTGTGGGTCTGCGGGTAGCTGACTTCGGTTTCACGACGGGTGTAGATCGCCGCCAGCCCGGTGGTCAGCCACAGGTCCGGCAGCAGTTCCAGGTCATTGCCGATATGCAGCACGGTGTCCGAACCCAGATAGCTGTAGTCGCGGGTCTTGGTGCCAGGCGCGTAGCCCGCCGTATTGCCGGTGGGGATCCGCACGAACTCCGAGCCGCCGTTGTTCGGCATCGCCTGGGTGGTGCGCAGGCCGAGGGTGGTCTTGCTGTCACGCCCGAACAAAGTGTCCTGGCGGATGTAATTCAGGGTACCGCTGACGTCGGTGTAGGCAACCTTGAGACGGTTGGTGCCCTCGCGCAAGTCCATCGGATAATCGTGATACGCCAGCCCGACCTCGACCCGGGCGTTGTCGTCCAGGTGCAGGGTGGTTTTGTTGGCGATCCAGGTCGAGCCCGGTTGCGTGCGTTTCGAGTCTCGCGCCACGTTGAGGCTGGCGGCGGCGCGCGGGTCGTGGCTGATCTGGTCGCGGGTCAGTTTGCCGGGGGAATCGTTGTCGGTTTCGCGGTAGCGAAAGTAGAAGCGGGTTTCCAGGTCGGGGTTGAAGCGGTAGCCGAAGTTGGCCGCGATGCCCTTGCCGCTGCCGGCGCTGTGGTCCTGGAAACCGTCGTATTGCGAGTCGGTGAGGCTGATGTAGTAGTCGGCATCCCCCAGCACCTGGCCCGAGCTGATCTCTCGCTGGCTGTAGCCATGGCTGCCGGCTTCGTAGCGTACTTGCAGCCTGGGCGCGTCGTAGCCGGTGTGGGTCACGTAATTGACTGCCCCACCCAGGGCCAATGCGCCCTGGTCAAAACCGTTGGCGCCACGCAGCACTTCAACGCGGCTGAGCCACAACGGGTCCTTGAGTTCGTAGGGCGTGCCACCCGGGCCGGTCAGTGGCAGGCCGTCGAAGGTTTCATACAGGCCGGAAGCGTGGGCGCCCGGGCCCCGGTTGATACCCGAGCCACGGATCGAAAGCTTGACCCCTTCGTTGTTCGCCGCCTTGGCATAAACACCGGCCTGGTACTTGAACACGTCCTCGTTGGTGCTCACCCGTCCCTGATCGACGCTGCCCATGTCGATGTAGTTGGTGGCGCCGGGTACGCTCTTGAGCTGGGCCTGGGCCAGTTCGTCGGCGCTGAGTTCGGCGCTGCTGACTTCGACGGGGGCCAGTTGCAGCGTGTCTTCGGCCTGGGTGGCCGGGCTGAAGCTCAGGGCGGCGCCAAAGCCCAGCAAGGGCCAGGCTTTTCGGGAGGTGAACGGAAACGCGGGGGGCATGGGGGTAAATCCTTGGAAATCGTTTTTGCGACGGGCTTGGTCCGGCACACGGTCTGTGGTGGGAAGCCTGTGAAGCGCGGCGGGTCACCATTGATGAACGCATAGGCACCCATCGGCGTTAAGTCCAAAATAGAATTACCAAATGCAAACTCAGTATTTATGGAAATAAGCGGCACCGATTACTGTAGAGCCATTGAGTCCCCAGAGATTTACGTCATGCAAACATCCGCCACCGTCATCGATTTCACCCTCCACCGCAAACGCCGCCAGGCTCGCGCAGCGGCTGAACTGATGTGGGCGATGTACGCGGCACGGGCCGGGGTCGCGCTGTTTACCGCACACGTCACCACGTCCAGCGATACCCGCCGGGCGTGAGGCGATGAATTTCCTGCATGCGATACCCGAAGTGCCCGACCTCCCCACCAAACCCAAGGACTGCAACAGCGGCGACGATGACGCCATCGGCCAGTGCGTCGCGCAGAACCTGCAGCGCCTGCGCAGTAAACGCTACCTGTCGCTGGATGCCCTGGCGCGCAACTGCGGCGTAAGCCGGGCGATGCTCGCGCAGATCGAGTCCGGGCGCAGCGTGCCGTCGATCAAGGTGCTGTGCAAGATCGCCAAAGGCTTGAAAGTGTCGGTGGCGGCCTTCCTGGAAAACCGTGCGTTCGAAGGGGTTGAACTGCTGCCGGCGCAACAGAGCAAACGCCTGGTGAGTGCCGATGGCAGCTTCATCAGCCGGGCGCTGTTTCCCTACGATATGGCGCGCCAGTCGGAGTTCTACGAGATACGCCTGAAGGCCCTCGGCGAGGAAATTTCAGAAGGTCACGGGCCCGGGATCCAGGAAAACCTGGTGGTGGCCCAGGGCGTGCTGGAAGTCAGCGTCAACGAGGAACGCTACCTGCTGTCCACCGGTGATTCGATCCTGTTCTACGCCGACCAGCCCCACCGCTACCGCAACCCCGCAGACAGTGAGGCGGTGGCGTTCCTGGTGATCACCTACCCGGAACGCCTGGACTGAAACGCAAAAAGCCCCGGCACACGCCGGGGCTTTTTGATTTCACGCCAAACCAATCAGCAGGTGCAGCACATCATCGGCATGCCGTTGCAGCTCATCATCATCGGCATGGCGCAGTCGTTCATCATCTTCATCATCAGCATGCAGCAGTTGTTCATCATGTCCATGCTCATGCCAGGCATCGGCATCATCTTGCAGGTCATGCAGTCGGCTTCCATCTTGCATTCCATGACGCACTTCATCATCGGCATAGGCATGCCCATCGGCATCATCATCGGCATGTTCATGGTCGACATGCTGTTCATCATCGCCATGCCGTCTTCAGACATGCACATCATCGACATGTTGGCGCACTGCATCATCATCGGCATGCCGCAGTTCATCATCATCGCCATCATTTCGGCGTTGTTCTTGAACATCGCCATGTCCATGCCCGCGGCCGGCTTCATGGTGCACATCATGGCCTCTTCGGTCATCTTGCAGGTCATGGTTGCCATCATCATCGGCATGCCCATCATCGGCATCATCGGCATCGCGTTGTTCATTGGCATCTGCATGGCGTTCATCATCTTCGAAACTCCGTAATCGACAGGAAATGAGTAAGTTCTGGGGCCGATTCTAGAGAGGCCGCACAACGGCGCAAGACGCTGGCCCAGCAGCAGGAATAGACGCTGCATGGGGATTTCCCGGGGCGCGGCAGCGGATAATTCCGCGATGACAGATGCTTTGGCGTGATCACGCCGGCCGGCTCCGCTATCAGGGCCAAACCGGCGCGATGGATATGCGATTGGGGAATGGCCCCCAATCAGAAGGAAATAAACGATCTAACCACGGTAGAAATACCCGCTCATTCGGCGAAGAAGCGGTTCGCCGGACGCGGCAGTCCGAGGTTTTCCCGCAGGGTAGAGCCTTCGTACTCGCGCCGGAAGATCCCGCGCCCCTGCAACTCGGGCACCACCCTGGCCACAAAGTCATCGAGCCCGCCCGGCAGCCACGGGAACATGATGTTGAAGCCATCGCTGCCCTCTTCTTCCAGCCACTGCTGCATCTCATCGGCAATACTGTGGGCGGTGCCGACAAACGAGAGACCTGCATAACCGCCAAGACGCTGGGCCAATTGGCGCACCGTCAACTGTTCGCGATCAGCCAGCGCCAGTACCCGTTCGCGGGAGCTCTGGCTGGCGTTGGTTTGGGGAATCGCCGGGAGGTATTGGTCGGGATCAAACTTCGTCGCGTCGGTACCCAGCGCGATCGACAGCGAGGCAATCGCACTTTCGTAATGCACCAGGCTGTCGAGATGCGCACGAATCCGCCGCGCATCTTCCAGCGTATCGCCGACCACCACAAACGCCCCGGGCAAGATCTTCAGATGGTCGGGATGCCGCCCCACCGCCAGCATCCGGCGCTTGATATCGGCATAGAATTTACGCCCTTCCTCGAGCGTGCCGGGCGCCACGAAGATCACCTCGGCGGTTTCTGCCGCCAATTGCCGGCCGGGCTCCGAGGCGCCGGCCTGCACGATCACCGGCCAGCCCTGCACCGGGCGGGCAATGTGCAGCGGGCCGCGCACATTGAGGTAGCGGCCCTGGTGATTGAGGGTGTGCAGTTTGTCGGGGTCGAAGTACACACCGCTGTCGGCATCGCGGATGAAGGCATCATCGGCCCAACTGTCCCAGAGCCCGGTGACCACATCGTAGAACTCCCGCGCACGGGCGTAGCGCTCGTCGTGGGCATAGGCCTGCTCCAGGCCGAAATTCTGCGCCGCATCCGGGTTGGCAGTGGTGACGATATTCCAGCCGGCGCGGCCGTTGCTCAGGTGATCCAGGGACGCGAAGCGCCGGGCAATGTGGAACGGTTCGTCGTAGGTGGTCGAGGCCGTGGCTACCAGGCCGATGTGCTCGGTGGCCTGGCTCAGGGCCGACAATAAGGTGAACGGTTCGAAGGAGGTGGCGGTGTGGCTGCGCTTCAACGCGTCGATAGGCATGTTGAGCAGGGCCAGGTGGTCGGCCATGAAGAACGCATCGAAACGCGCTTTCTCCAGGGTTTGGGCAAACTGCTTGAGGTGCGTGAAGTTGAAGTTGGCGTCACGGTAAGCGCCGGGATAGCGCCAGGCGCCGGTGTGGATGCTGACCGGACGCATGAACGCGCCCAGCTTCAGTTGGCGTTGAGTGGTCATGGAAAGCCCCTGATCGAGAGGGGCCCAGCATCGGATGGGCGAACGGCGTCTGTCTAATAACCAAAGGATCTGGCTTATGCCTGCGCGGAGCGGCTGTTGTAGTCCGCCAGAAATTCTTCGGAGGCGACATGGTCTGCCATGCCCCGCAGCTGCGCGGCCGAATCATGCCCCAGCACCTCCTCTACCCGGTTATTGGCCGCCGCCCAATACACCAGCGCCTCACTGAACAGCGCTTCGCCCTTGGGCGTGAGCACGCAGCGTTTGGTGCGCTTGTCCAGGGCATCCGGGCGCAGCTCGACAATCCCGTCGCGCACCAGCGGCTTCATCGCATGGGTCAGCGCCGACATCAGGATCGCCAGGCGTCCGGCCAGCTCCTGCAACGTCGGCCCTGCCTGCTCATCCACCGCCGCCCACCGGGCGATTTCACCCAGCAAGCCGACCTGCGTAGCCTTCAGGCCAATCGGCGCCAGCGCTTCGTCATACAGTTGGCCCAGCCGCCGGGCGGCACGGCGCAGTGCGTTGTTGGTGCACGCCACGTCCCCCAGCAGGCTCAAAAGGTCGGCACGGGCATCAGGCTTGTCAGTCTTATGTGTTGGCATTTTCAGATCCTCCATGCCGGTAGAATGATTGAGTACTAAACCATTGACAAGGACAAACGCCAAGCCTATAACTTGAGCCCTCAACAATATTGGTTGAGTACTCATCTATTGGAGCCGTTCATGTCGATCCCTGCTTCCACAAAAATTGCCCTGATCACGGGTGCTTCTTCAGGTATTGGCGCCGTGTATGCCGACCGATTAGCAGCCCGTGGCTACGACTTGATCCTGGTCGCCCGTCGTGAAGACCGCCTCGAAGCCCTGGCGGCGAAGATCACTCAAGCCTACGGGCGCCAGGTCCAGACCATCGGCGCCGACCTGGTAAACCCCGCGGACCTGGCCCGTGTTGAAAGCCTGCTCGCCGGCAACCCGGCGATCCAGGTGCTGGTGAATAACGCCGGCCTGGCCCGCCTGCATCCGCTGGCTCAATCCTCGGTCGAGGATTCCACGACCCAGATCGCCCTGAACATCACCGCCCTCACCCGCCTGACCCACGCGGCGCTGCCGGGCATGCTGGTGCGCAATGAAGGTTTGATCATCAACGTGGCATCGGTGTTGGGCGTGCACTCGCTGCCGGTCAGCTCGGTGTACAGCGGCACCAAGAGCTATGTCCTGGCATTCAGCCGTGGCTTGCAATCGGAACTGGCGGAAACCGGGGTGAAGGTGCAGATCGTGTTGCCGGCAGCCACCGCTACCGAGATCTGGGACGCGTCGGGCATTCCGCTTTCCGCCCTGGAACAGGAGTCGGTCATGACCACCGAAAACCTGGTGGACGCGGCACTGGCCGGGCTGGATCAGGGTGAGACGATCACCTGGCCGTCGGTGGCCGATGGTTCGTTGTGGGAGACCTATGATGCGGCGCGTGGTGCGTTGTTTGCGGCCACGCAAACAGGCAAGCCGGCGCCCCGGTATGGGATCGTCTGAGGCGCCAGCCGGCTTTATTGAATACCGATGGAAATGCGCCGCACAGTCTGCTCCTCACGGGGCAGGCTGATGTCGCCTTCGTAGGTACACTCGCGGCCGGTGCAGCTGTTTTCCACGGTCACCGGCGCAAGGCTTTTGACCGGAAAGCGCGGTTTGGGCTCAGCCTGCGGCGTGAGCGGTACAGCGCTGAGGACAGGTGCCTCGTAGGTCAGGTCCAGGCTGGACGCATGGGCCTGGGTGGCCAGAACGGCGAGCAGTGCGCTCGCCATGACAGTCCTTGTAAACAACATCGAAATCTTTCCGGGCAGCAAAAAATGAAGGGGCAATGATAAACCCTTGAGCTGCCGGGTTGAAGTCAACGTGCCTGGACGGCAGGTTCCAGCACCAATACGTTGGAGGGGCCCGCACGGAATGTCGGGTTGTGCTTCGCGGCTTCCAGCATGTGCGGCGCTGCGTGGTGATCCTTGAGCGCCGCCTTTGAAGCCCACGTCTCGATCAACACAAAACTGTCGCTGTTGCCCTCGACCGGATGCAGGTCGTACTGGATGCAACCGGCTTCGGCCCGGACCAGCGGAGCGAGCCCGGCAAAGGCCGCCAACTGGTCCGCACCCCGGCCAGGCTGGGTATTGATGATGACGACAAGCCGCACTTCATCGGACATAAACAGCACCGTTATCGATAAGGAAATTGAGGCGCCACAGTAAGGGATGCCATTCTCTGGCGCTATGAAAAATCTATCAGTAAGCTACTTTCACTGATTGGATTGAGTCAGCACTCAAGCCCTCCCCCTTTTCTGCACCCGGCGATAACCACGTGATCGAAGTAACCGAAGTTTCCATTGCCCAGCTGCGCACTGCGCTCGAATCCGGCCAGACCACGGCGGTTGAACTGGTCGAGGCTTACCTCGCCAGGATCGACGCCTACGACGCCCCCACGACTGCCACCGCGCTCAACGCGGTGGTGGTGCGCAACCCGCAAGCGCTGGAGGAAGCCCGCGCATCCGACGCACGCCGGGCCAGCGGCACAACCCTGGGCCCGCTCGACGGCATTCCCTACACAGCCAAGGACAGCTACCTGGTCAAGGGCCTCACCGCCGCTTCCGGCAGCCCGGCTTTCGCGAACCTGGTTGCCTACCGCGATGCGTTCACCATCGAGCGACTGCGGGCAACAGGCGCCATTTGCCTGGGCAAGACCAACATGCCGCCGATGGCCAACGGCGGCATGCAGCGCGGCGTATATGGCCGGGCCGAGAGCCCGTACAACGCCGACTACCTCACCGCACCGTTCGCCTCGGGCTCCTCCAACGGCGCCGGCACGGCGACTGCGGCGAGCTTCGCGGCGTTTGGCCTGGCGGAAGAAACCTGGTCCAGCGGGCGCGGCCCGGCGTCCAACAATGGCCTGTGTGCCTACACCCCGTCCCGTGGCGTGATCTCGGTGCGCGGCAACTGGCCGCTGACCCCGACCATGGACGTGGTCGTGCCTTACGCCCGGACCATGGCCGACCTGCTTGAAGTGCTCGACGTCGTGGTCGCAGAAGACCCCGACACACGCGGCGACCTGTGGCGGATGCAACCCTGGGTGCCAATCCCCGGCGTCGCCTCGGTACGCCCGCAGTCCTACGCAGACCTGGCCGCGACCGGCGATGCACTCGCCGGCAAACGCTTCGGCGTGCCGCGCATGTACATCAATGCCGACCCCGAGGCAGGCACCAGCGACGCCCCGGGAATCGGCGGCCCTACTGGCCAGCCAATCAAAACCCGGGCCTCGGTGATCGAGCTCTGGGAAGCTGCGCGCAAGGCACTTGAAGCCGCCGGCGCAGAAGTGGTCGAGGTGGATTTCCCGCTGGTCTCCAATTGCGAAGGCGATCGCCCGGGCGCACCGAAAGTGTTTACCCGAGGCCTGGTGTCCAAGGAATTCCTCCACGATGAATTGTGGGAACTGTCGGCCTGGGCGTTCGATGATTTCCTGCGGGCCAACGGCGACCCTGCGCTGAACCGCCTGGCGGATGTCGACGGCCCGAAGATCTTCCCCCACGACCCCGGCACCCTGCCCAACCGCGAAGACGACCTGGCCGCCGGCATGGACGAATACGTGCGCATGGCCGAGCGCGGCATCACGCCGTGGGACAGGATCAGCACCGTGCCCGACGGCCTGCGCGGCCTGGAACAGACACGACGCATCGACCTTGAAGACTGGATGGATAACCTGGGGCTGGATGCGGTGATTTTTCCGACAGTCGCCGACGTAGGTCCGGCGGATGCGGATGTGAATCCCGCGTCGGCGGATATCGCCTGGAGCAACGGAGTGTGGGTCGCCAACGGCAACCTCGCCATCCGCCATTTGGGCGTGCCGACAGTGACGGTGCCCATGGGCGTCATGGCCGACATCGGCATGCCGGTGGGGCTGACATTTGCCGGCCGGGCGTATGACGATTCGGCGCTGCTGCGATTGGCATCGGCCTATGAGTCGACGGGCAGCAAGCGCCTGGTGCCGCCGCGCACGCCGGCGCTGGTGGCTCGTCAGGACTGATTGATTTCGCTGCTGATCTTGCGCATCAACCGATCGGCTTCCGACCCGGGTTCAAATCGAAAGCCACGCATCTCATCGAGGAGCAGGCAATCGCTGATGGCCTCCCAAAGTTGCTCCTGGGTCGGCTTGTTGCGCAACAGTATGTATGAAAGCAGCAGGCGTTCGAGGGGAACGCCTCGAATACAGGCCGTTTCAATGATTGCCAGCAGGATAAAGCGCAGTCGAACTTCCCGCTCCGTGGGCCAAACCGTTTTTCGCTTACCCAATGCCGGGCCTCAGTGTCAGGAAAAGCGTGAGGCTATGGCCCAGACGGGTGGCGTTTCAAGCGCTGCAAGGGGAGAAAGCCCTGCTCCTACACAAAACAGGGAAAAAGCCCACGAAATCACCCCGCAGATCAACAGCCTTTCACACACGCTTGCCCATCAACGGATCACTGATGCTATGCGCCCCCGTCTCGATTCGCCCCGCCACCCGCCGCACCCAACCATGCTCGTCGCGTAGCTTGAAGTCATACCAGCCTCCATTGGGCTGGCAGGAGAACGTGCGCTGCACGCGACCGCCGCCCGCAATCTCGAGCAGCCACGGCCCCTGCCTGGTGTAAGGGCAACGCTCGATGGTGATTGAGGCCGCACGCTTGCCGGGGTTGACCAGGGTCAGCAGTAAGGTGTCGCCGTGATACGCCAGGGATAACTCCGGCTCGCGACGCTGCAGGTGCCCCTTGAACGAACGGTGGAACCCATTCGGCCCCAACAGCCAGAGCTTGTAGGCGCCCGCGACTTGCCAGGTGTCACTGAGGTGTTTGCCGGCTTCCACCGTGTAGCGGCGCGGTACCTCGTCCAGGTGCAGGCGGTCGTAGACGTGGAAGACCACGCCCTGTTCGCCATTATTGAAGAAGTCCAGGCTCACCGAACTGGCGCGACGGTCAACCGAGCCTTCAACGTTCAACTGGTACGGCAGCGCCCGGGATGGCCGCGCCATTCGCGCCTGGAACGGCGCCTGTTGCTGGCCCACCGTCGGCAGGGCGACCTGGGGCAGTTGCTCCTGGCGTTGACGCAGGGAGTCGGCGGCTTGGCGGCTGATGGTGTGCAGCGGCGGCAGGGTCTCGGTGTTGGGGTTGACGAAGTTGAAGGCCGAGGTGAGGTCGCCGCACACCGCCCGGCGCCAGGCGCTGATATTGGGTTCGCGCACGTGGAAACGCTTCTCCAGAAATTGCAGCACGGAGGTGTGATCAAACGCCTGGGAATTGACCCAGCCACCACGGCTCCACGGCGACAGCACCAGCATTGGCACTCGCGGCCCGGGCCCGTACACCCCGCCGTCCGGCGCGGGTTGCTGGCTAGAGCCGGGCGGTGCCGGGTGGGTAAAAATCTCGCTGTCGAACTTCACCGTGGACTTGCCGGCAAAGCTGCCATCCAGGCGTTTGGACGGGGCTGACGGCGACGGCACGTGGTCGAAGAAACCGTCGTTTTCATCGTAGTTGACCAGCAGCACCGTCTTGCTCCACACGTCCGGGTTGGCGGTCAGTGCCTTGAGGATTTCCTGGGTGAACCAGCCGCCTTGCACCGGGCTGGAAGGCCCGGGGTGTTCGGAGTAATCGGCCGGCGCCACCAGCCAGCTCACCTGTGGCAGGCGCCCGTCGTTCACGTCCTTGCGAAAGCTCTGGATGATCGATTCCAGGTCGCTGCCGCTGACCGCCGGCAGGGTGTTGCCATTGCCTTTGTACAACGGCACGCGGGCGTTCAATTGATCGCTGTAGGGCACAAAATCCTTGAAGTCTTTCGGTGGCACGGCGGGGTTGCCGGCCGCGACGCTGGCCGCACGAAACTGGCGAAACCCGGCCAAGGGGTTGTCGCCAAAGTTATCCGGCAGGTACTGGTAAACCTTCCAGCTCACACCCGCTTCTTCCAGGCGCTCGGGATAGGTTTTCCAGGTGTAGCCCACGCCCACCGCGCCGGGGCCGTCCCATTCGTTGACCACCGCCGCCACATTCGCACCGGTCGGGCCGTTGGTGCCGGTCCAGTGGAACAGCCGATTGGGATTGGTACCTGCGTGTACCGAACAGTGGTAGGCGTCGCACAGGGTAAAGGTGTTGGCCAGGGCGAACTGGAACGGCACTTCCTGCTCACGGTAGTAACCCATCGAGGTGGGTGTCTTGAACGTTGGCCAGGCGTTCATCCGGCCGCTGCTCCAGGCGGCGTGCTCATCGACCCAGGAATGCGGCGTGCCGCTGACCCGCTGCGCGTTGCCACGGGAGCTGTCCAGGTGATAGGGCAGGATCCGCCGCCCAACGCCCTGCTGCTCCCACACCCGGTGCCCGCCCGGCAGTGGAATGGTGAAGCGGTCACTGAACCCGCGCACACCCGGCAAGGTGCCGAAGTAGTGATCGAAGGAGCGGTTTTCCTGCATCAGGATCACCACATGTTCGACGTCCATCAGGGTGCCGGTGCGGTTGTTGGCAGGGATCGCCAGGGCCTGGCGAATGGAGTCGGGCAACAGGGTGTAGGCGGATCCGATGGCAGCTGCTTGCAACAACGTTCTGCGTGTAAGAGTCGGCATAAGACGATTCAATCCCTTGAAGTTCTGGAGCGAAGCTCAGGACAAAATAGGGACTCAAGGCGACAAAGAAATGACATCGCTCGAATCGCGCTCGACCTGCCCTACCTGGTACTCCCTCGGCGTACACCCGAACTCGCGCTTGAACACCGTGTGCAGGTACTGGGCGGATTTGAACCCGCAGTCATAGGCAATATCCGCAATCGCGGCCCTGGTATTTTCCAGGCTGGAAACCGCAGCCGCGAGTTTGAAGCGCAGGATTTCATCGTGGACGCTGCGGTTCAGTTCACTGCGAAAATGCGCTTCCAGGGACGACCGCGACACGCCGACGTAGTTGGCGACCTGGGCGGTCTTGATGCCCTGGCAGGCGTACTGGCGAATGAAATGCAGCGCCTGCATCACGTAGGGATGGCCGAGGGGTTGGTGCAGGCTTGAGGTCTGCACGTTGACCGCTTCCGGCGGCACCAGGATCTGGCTGCCTGCCGAAGGCATGCCGTGCAGCATCTGGTGCAGCAGGCGCGCGGCGGTGCGGCCCATTTTTTCAGTGCCCTGGATCACCGAGCTCAGCGGCACGCGGGTCAGGGTGCGGGTCAAGGGGTCGTTGTCGATGCCGATCAGTGCCACTTGCTCCGGCACCGGGATGCCGGCGGTGAGGCAGGCCTGCAGCAACTGGCGGGCTCGGGCGTCGCTGACCGCGATGATGCCGATGGGTTTGGGCAGGCTGTGCAACCAGGCAATTTGTTGCTCCACCGCCGAGTCCCACAGCGGCGCGCTGGTGCCGAGCCCGCGATACACCTCCACCGGCAAGCCATCGCGCTCCAGCAGGCGGCGGAAGGCTTTTTCGCGCTCCTGGGCCCAACGGTTGATATCGGCTTCAGGCAGGCTGAAACAGGCAAAGCGCGTCAGCCCGGCTTCGATCAGGTGTTCATAGGCCAGCTTGATCAAAGCAAAATTGTCAGTGGCCACATACGGAGTATGCCGTGGGTAGGCCCGCTCATCCTCATAAGACCCGCCCACCGCCACCACCGGCACATGCACACCCGCCAACGCCGGGCCCATCGCCGGGTCGTCAAAGTCGGCAATGATCCCGTCGCCATGCCAGCGCTCGATACCCTTGAGCCGGCAGACGAAGTCCTCTTCCAGGAACAGATCCCACGACACCCGCGTACTGCTCAGGTAGTTGCCGATCCCGGTGATGATGCCGCGATCGTAGATCTTGTTGCCATTGAACAGCAGGGCAATCCGGTGCACAGGCGGGACAGTTTTCACAGGGGCGGCTCCATGCGATATGTCGAGCCACTATGCGCGTAAAACCACTCAAAATCGAACCCCGCTCTGGTGATTTTCATAATCGGTTGGCCGGGGGCCGTTGCTAGTATCGAGGCAAGGTTAACGTGCACTCATAACAACAAGGATCTGGCGATGCCCTACTTTCCCGCGGTCGAAAAAATCCTCTATGAAGGCCCCGATAGCGACTCTCCCCTGGCCTTCCGGCACTACGATGCAAACAAGCTGATCCTCGGCAAACCGATGCGCGAGCACCTGCGGATGGCCGCGTGTTACTGGCACAACTTTGTCTGGCCCGGCAGTGACATGTTTGGCTCCGGCACCTTCCAGCGGCCCTGGCAGCAACCGGGGGAAGCCCTGCAAGTGGCACGCGGCAAGGCCGAAGCGGCGTTCGAGTTTTTCTCCAAGCTGGGCATCGACTACTACAGCTTCCACGACACCGACGTGGCCCCAGAAGGCGCAAGCCTGGCGGAGTACCGCGACAACTTTGCGCGAATGGTCGACCAGCTCGAAGGCCATCAGGAACAGACCGGTATCCGGCTGCTGTGGGGCACTGCCAACTGCTTCAGCAACCCGCGCTTTGCCGCCGGCGCCGCCAGTAACCCGAACCCGGAAGTGTTTGCCTATGCGGCGGCCCAGGTATTCAGCGCGATGAATGCCACCCACCGTCTCAAGGGCTCCAGCTATGTGTTGTGGGGCGGCCGCGAAGGCTACGAGACCCTGCTCAATACCGACCTCAAGCGCGAGCGCGAGCAACTCGGGCGGTTCATGCGCATGGTGGTCGAGCACAAATACAAGATCGGCTTCACCGGCGAGCTGTTTATCGAGCCCAAGCCACAGGAGCCCACCAAGCACCAATACGACTACGACAGCGCCACCGTGTTTGGCTTCCTGCATCAGTTCGGCCTGGAGAAAGAGATCAAGGTCAACATCGAGGCCAACCACGCCACCCTCGCCGGCCACAGTTTTCACCATGAGATCGCCACCGCCGCATCCCTGAGCATTTTCGGCAGCATCGACGCCAACCGTGGCGACCCGCAGAACGGCTGGGACACCGACCAGTTCCCCAACAGCGTCGAGGAGCTGACCCTGGTCACCTACGAGGTACTCAAGGCCGGTGGCTTCAAGGGAGGTGGCTACAACTTCGACTCCAAGGTACGCCGCCAAAGCCTCGACGAAGTGGACCTGTTCCATGGCCACGTGGCCGCAATGGACGTGCTGGCGCTGTCACTGGAACGCGCCGCCGCCATGGTGCAGAACGACGCCCTCGAACAGTTCAAGGCCCAGCGGTATGCCGGCTGGGACCAATCCTTCGGACGCGCCGTGCTTGGCGGCGACTTCAGCCTGGCGTCGCTGGCCGAGCATGCCTTCAGCCACCAGCTGAACCCACAAGCCGTGAGTGGCCGCCAGGAGATGCTCGAAGGCGTAGTGAATCGCTTTATCTACCCATGACCGCTACGCTCCAGGTCCAGCAGTGCGTCTAAACAACAATAAAAGGGACTCACCATCATGAAACACCTGAAAACCGTCTTGCTCACCAGCGTTCTGGCACTGCTTTCCAATTCGGTCATGGCCGACGCGGCCCACCCGAAAATCGGTTTTTCCATCGACGACCTGCGCCTTGAACGCTGGGCCCGCGACCGCGATTATTTCACCGCCGCCGCCGAGCAACTGGGGGCCAAGGTCTACGTGCAGTCGGCGGACGCCAACGAGCAACGGCAGATCTCGCAGATCGAAAACCTGATCTCCCGGGGCGTCGACGTGATTGTGATCGTGCCGTTCAATGCCACGGTGCTGAACAACGTGGTGGCCGAGGCCAAGAAAGCCGGGGTGAAAGTGCTGTCCTACGACCGGCTGATTTTGAATGCCGATATCGACGCCTACATCTCCTTCGATAACGAAAAGGTCGGCGAGATGCAGGCCCAGGGCGTGTTGAACGCGCAGCCTAAAGGCAATTACTTCCTGCTCGGCGGCGCACCTACCGACAACAACGCGAAGATCCTGCGCCAGGGCCAGATGAAGGTGCTGCAGCCTTCGATCGACAAGGGCGACATCAAGATTGTCGGCCAGCAATGGGTCAAGGAGTGGAACCCCACCGAAGCCCTGAGCATTGTCGAAAACGCCCTGACCGCCAACAGCAACAAGATCGACGGCATCGTCGCCTCCAACGACGCCACCGCCGGCGGCGCGATCCAGGCCCTGGCGGCACAAAAACTCGCGGGCAAGGTGCCGGTCTCGGGCCAGGATGCCGACCTGGCCGCGATCAAGCGCGTGATCGCCGGCACTCAGACCATGACCGTCTATAAGCCGCTGAAGCTGCTGGCGTCCGAGGCGGCCAAGCTCTCGGTGCAACTGGTGCGTGACGAGAAACCGGCCTACAACTCGCAGTACGACAACGGCAGCAAACAGGTGTCGAGCATCCTGCTCAAGCCGACCGCGTTGACTAAAGACAACGTCAACGTGCTGGAAGAAGACGGGTTCTACACCAAAGCGCAAATCGCCGGGCAGTAAGCGTACGGCTCACTGCAGGGGCGGCTTGAGGCCGCTCCTGCCTTTTCGCTGTGGAATGAGTGCCCGCCATGTCCGACTACCTGCTGGAAATGAACAACATCGTCAAGACCTTCGGTGGCGTCAAAGCCCTGAATGGCATCGACATCAAGGTAAAACCCGGGGAATGCGTAGGGTTGTGCGGCGAGAACGGCGCCGGCAAATCGACCCTGATGAAAGTGCTGTCGGCGGTGTATCCCCATGGCACCTGGGACGGCGAAATCCTTTGGGACGGCCAGCCGTTGCGCGCCCACTCCATCGCCGAAACCGAAGCCTGCGGCATCGTGATCATCCATCAGGAACTGACCCTGGTACCCGACCTCTCGGTGGCCGAAAACATCTTCATGGGCCACGAACTGACACTGCCCGGCGGGCGCATGAACTACCCCGCCATGATGCACCGTGCCGAAGCCCTGATGTGCGAGCTGAAAGTGCCGGACATGAACGTCGCCCTGCCCGTTTCGCAATACGGCGGCGGCTACCAGCAACTGGTGGAAATCGCCAAGGCCCTGAACAAGCAGGCGCGCCTGCTGATCCTCGACGAACCCTCCTCGGCGCTGACCCGCTCGGAAATCGAGGTGCTGCTGGACATCATCCGTGGGCTCAAGGCCAAGGGCGTCGCCTGCGTGTACATCTCCCACAAGCTCGATGAGGTCTCGGCCATCTGCGACACCATCGCGGTGATCCGCGACGGCAAACACATCGCGACCACGGCCATGGCCGAGATGGACGTGTCGCGCATCATCACGCAGATGGTCGGCCGTGAGATGAGCAACCTCTACCCCACCGAACCCCATGCGGTCGGCGAGGTGCTGTTCGAGGCGCGCAACATCACCTGCTACGACGTCGACAACCCGAGCCGCAAGCGGGTGGACAATGTCTCGTTCAGCCTGCGCCGTGGCGAAATCCTCGGCATCGCCGGGCTGGTGGGCGCCGGCCGCACGGAACTGGTGTCGGCGCTGTTCGGCAGCTACCCCGGGCGCTACCAAGGCGAGGTATGGCTGGATGGCAAACCGATTGATACACGCACGCCGCTGAAGTCGATTCGCGCCGGGCTGTGCATGGTCCCGGAAGACCGCAAGCGCCAGGGCATAGTCCCGGACCTGGGCGTTGGGCAAAACATCACCCTGGCGGTGCTGGACCGTTTCTCGCACCTGACGCGCATCGATGCCGAGGCGGAACTGGGCAGCGTCGAACAGGAAATCAAGCGCATACACCTGAAGACGGCGAACCCGTTCCTGCCGATCACCAGCCTGTCCGGCGGCAACCAGCAGAAGGCCGTATTGGCCAAAATGCTCCTGACCAAACCCCGGGTGCTGATCCTCGACGAACCGACCCGTGGCGTGGACGTGGGCGCCAAATATGAAATCTACAAATTGATGGGCGCGCTGGCGGCCGAAGGCGTGTCGATCATCATGGTGTCTTCGGAGCTGGCCGAGGTGCTGGGGGTCTCCGACCGGGTGCTGGTGATCGGCGAGGGCCAGTTGCGCGGCGACTTCATCAACCAGGGCCTGACCCAGGAACAGGTGCTCGCCGCCGCCCTCAGCCAACCGAACGGGCATGACAATAATAATGATCGGAAGTCCGCGTAAATGAACCAGGTCAAACAGCTCTTCACCCGCTACAAAATGCTCGCCCTGTTGATCGCCGTGGTGCTGATCTGGGTGTTTTTCAGCTGGCAGACCGAAGGCGGTTTCCTGACCCCGCGCAACCTGTCGAACCTGCTGCGGCAGATGTCCATTACCGGCATCCTGGCCTGCGGCATGGTGCTGGTGATCATCAGCGGCGAGATCGACCTGTCGGTGGGCTCGATGCTCGGTTTGCTCGGCGGCGTCGCGGCGATCCTGGATGTGGTTTATCACATTCCCCTGCCGCTGAACCTGGCCATCGTCGCCCTCTGTGGCTTGCTGATTGGCCTGGGCAACGGCTACATGACCGCGTACCTGCGCATCCCCTCCTTCATCGTCGGCCTGGGCGGCATGCTCGCGTTTCGCGGGGTGCTGCTGGGCATTACCGGCGGCACCACGATTGCACCGGTTTCGCCACAACTGGTGTACATCGGCCAGGGTTACCTGCCGACGGTGGTCGGGGTGATTCTCGGCGTGCTGCTGTTCGGGCTGGCGATATTCCTGACCTGGCGCCAACGCCACAACCGCGCCCTGCACGGCTTGGCGCTGCCGTCGATGCTGCGCGACAGCGTGCGCGTGGTGTTGATCGGTTTCGTGCTGGCCGGCTTCGTCTACACCCTCAACAGCTACGACGGCATTCCCGTGCCGGTGCTGCTGCTTCTGGTGCTGCTGGGGGTGTTCAGCTACGTCACCAGCCAGACCGTCTTTGGCCGGCGCATCTACTCGGTGGGCAGCAACATGGAAGCCACACGCCTGTCGGGGATCAACGTGCAGGCGGTCAAACTGTGGATCTTCGGGATCATGGGCGTGATGTGCGCCCTCGCCGGGCTGGTCAACACCGCGCGCCTGGCGGCCGGTTCACCCTCGGCGGGCAACATGGGCGAACTGGATGCTATCGCGGCGTGCTTTATCGGCGGTACATCGATGCGCGGCGGTTCGGGCACGGTGTACGGCGCCCTGCTCGGCGCACTGGTGATCAGCAGCCTGGACAACGGCATGTCGATGCTCGACGTGGACAGCTACTGGCAGATGATCGTCAAGGGCAGCATCCTGGTGCTGGCGGTGTGGGTGGATGTGAGTACACGGACGGGGCGTCGCTGAGGTTGGGGCAATGGCATGGAGCTTGCTCTTGACCAGCAGGCGGCCGATATCGGCCTCGACTTGAGCAGAAACGACCCACGAGGCACATGCCATGCACAGTTTGTTCTTTGCAACCGCTCAGATGATCAACGGCCGCGTACAGTCCGTTGATTCCATGGACAAACATCCGGACCCTAGGGCAATGCCCCTTGAACTGCAGGCAAAGCTTGGCATCGCCCTTGGGCTGCTGGCCCTCGGCAGCTGTTTCGCGCTGTGGTTGATCGGCGCCTGAGCCTGCCCCAAAAAGAGGCTGGTGTTACCGCCCGGGCAACTCTATCGGGCGGTCCGGATCATGTCGGCAGCTTTTTCGCCGATCATGATGCACACCGAGTTGGGGTTGCCTGAAATCAGGGTCGGCATGATCGACGCATCGGCCACCCGCAGCCCTTCGATGCCATGCACCTTGAGGTCCGGCCCCACCACTGCCCGCTCATCCACACCCATGCGACAGGTGCCGGATGGATGCAGTGCGGCGTGGGCTTCCTGATGGCAAAACCGCTTCATCGCTTCGCGCGAGCGCACGGTGGGTTCCGGTACATGCCGACGAGCCACGTAGGGTTTGAAGGCCGCCTGGGCCATGATCTGTTCGCCCACCAGGCAACCGTCCACCAGGCTTTCAATGTCGTACGGATCGGAAAAGTAGTTGGGCACGATGCGCGGCGGGGACATCGGGTCGGCGGAGTAAAGCTCCACATAGCCCCTGGACCTTGGCCGTATCTGCCCCAGGTTCAACGTGCAGCCATTGCCGCCGGGCACCGAATCCACACCCTCCTCGATGCCCGCGCCCACCACCATGAAATACTGGATATCCGGGTGCACCGCTGTCTTGTCGCCCCACCAGAACGCCCCGCCTTCAATCAGGTTGGACGCCGCCGGGCCTTGCCGGAACAACGCGTACTGCAACCCCGCCATAAGCTTCCACCAGGGTTTTTTGTACTTGTCATAGCTGTGGGGGCCGGTCAGCTCATACACCAGTGAAATTTCGATATGGTCCTGCAGGTTCTGCCCCACACCGGGCAAATCCTGAACCACTTTGATCCCGTGTTTTTCCAGCTGTTCAGCGGGCCCGATCCCCGACAACATCAGCAACCGGGGTGAGTTGATGGCGCCGCAGGACAGGATTATTTCCTTGTCGGCGTGCATCACCTGGCGCACGCCCTTCTCCAGGTATTCGATGCCGACGGCCTTGTTGCCCTGCATCAGGATACGCAGCACCCGGCAGCCGGTCTTCACCGTCAGGTTCTTGCGCGACTTGGCCGGCGCCAGGTAGGCCACGGCGGCACTGCTGCGAAAGCCGTTTTTGGCGGTGATCTGGTACAGCCCGCAGCCCTCGGGCTGGCCTGAGTTGAAGTCTTCGTTATAGGGCAATCCAAACTGCTGGCAGGCCCGCAGCCAGACTTTGGTCAAGGGGTGGATATTGATCGGGTCCGAAACCCCCAGCGGCCCGCCGACACCGTGCACCTCATTGCAGAACCGCTCGTTGTCCTCGGCCTTTTTGAAGTACGGCAACACGTCTTTATACGACCACCCGGCGGCGCCCTGTTCGGCCCAACCGTCGTAGTCGGCAGGCACGCCACGGATATAAATCATCGCATTCACCGAGCTGCCGCCCCCGAGCACGCTGGCCTGGACCATGGTCGGCGTTTCGCTGCGGTGCTGGTCCTCGGTCGGCTCCCACGCATAACGCTTGAGCAGCGGGCCCTGGGCGGTCTTGTAGTAGGCGCCGGGAATATGGATGTAAGGGCTGCGATCCCGCGGGCCTTCCTCGAACAGCACCACCGACGCTCCCGCATCCTCACTCAGGCGCGATGCGACTGTGCAGCCCGTGGAGCCGCCCCCGATTACGATGAAATCCACCATGACAACCTCAGATCTTTTTAGTATTCAGCCAGTGTCGAAACGCGCGTTATCAACCGACCAGGCCGGTTAACAGCGTCTTCAATTGTTGGGCGACGGCGTAGCTGTTTTGCTGCTGCTGTTTTTTGCAGAACAACTCACAACTCCACCACCCGGCGTAACCGGTGGCCTTTACCGCGGCGGTCCACTCGACCAGGTCGAGCACGCCGCTGCCGGTGGGCACATCGCGCAGCACTTCCTCATTCGGGATACCGCCTTCGAAGGCCAGTGAGTCGCAGACATGCACGCCGTAGATCACGTCCTTGTCGAGCCGGGCGACGTCCGCAGGGGTCACGCCGCTGGTAAAGCAATGCCAATAGTCGATCACCATCTTCACGTTGCTGCGCCCGGTGCGTTCAATCAGCTGCAGTTGGTGATCCAGGGTGTTGAGTGGCGTCCAGGACAAGGCTTCGAGGTAGAGCAGCAGACCGTATTGCCGGGCCACATCGGCCAACTCCGCCAGGTTGCTTGCCGTGCGGGCGTACTGTTCGGCCTGATCCAGGCCCAGCAAGCCTGAGTAATGCAGGCTCTTGCCGGTCGCCTGAAAATCAATCACCGCCTGTACATTGATCGGACCGGTGAGGACCTGCACGCCTTTGGCGCCCACCAGATTGGCCAGCTCAAAGAGCCGCCGGGCTTCCTTGAAAAGGTCCTCGCGCTCGGCGCCCTGGCGTTCGATATCCCGCAGGTAGCCGATGCCGGTGACAGGCACGTCGTTGAGCAGTGCTTGAAGCTCTGACTCGGTATAGCCGGCCTGCAGATACGCCTCCAGCTTGCCGCTGTTGATCTCCAGCGCGTCAAAACCCAGCGTCCGGGCTATGTCGATATCCATCGCCAGGGTCGAGTGTTTCGCAACGGTGGAATGCAGGGCGAGGACGTTATTTTGGGTTGCCATATGGCGCTCCTACGGTTGAACAGCGATCAGCCAAGGCACCAACGGCCAACGCCGCGGCGTCCAGCCGCGCTTGGGGCAAGAGGCCCTCGGCGACGGCGGCGACAATCGCCCGAACGATCTGCGGCACGTGGGGCATAGCCTTTGCGGAAATCAGTAATAAGTCGGCCCCGGCATTCAGCGCGGCCACTGCGACCTCGCCGAGGGACATCTGGCCGATGGTTGAGCGGTGATCGAGGTCGATGGTCATCACCAGCCCCTTGAAGCCCAACTCCTGGCGCAACACGCCGATCAATTCAGGCGACACCGAGGCTGCCGTGGGCGGTGTGCATGCGGCGAATATCGCCGGGCCCATCATCACCGCATCGGCGCCAGCGTCGATCCCGGCCTGAAACCCGGGCCAGAAGGCCCGCAGTTGCTGCATGGACTCGCTGACCACCGCCGTTTCAGTCGACGGCTGCTGAAACAGCACCGGGTGCCCGGGGAAGTGCTTCAGGGTGCTGGCCATCCCGGCCCGCCGCACGCCGCGCACATACGCCCCGACCATCGCCGCCGTCTGGTGGACATCGCCCGACAGCGTGCGCCCCGCCAGCCACACATTACGGCCGCCGACCACATCCGCCGTCGGCGACAGCAGCAGGTTGACCCCGGTCGCCCGCGCGGCGGTGGCGACCTTGAAGCACGCCTGTTCCAGCGCTGCACAATCCATCGCCCGGGCCACATCAGGCTCCGGCAGCGCCGGGGTCACCCCTTGCAAGCGGTGCACGGCGGAGATGTCGGCATCGGCTGCCAGCAGCAGCGGCCCACCCAGTTCGGTGGCCGTGCCGGTAAAACGCTGCCAGATGTCCAGGGTTTCGGTTTGCAGGCGCCTGGCGCTCATTTTTCCGCTGACGTATTCCTCTCCCGTCTCGCCAAACAACAGGCTGCGCCCGCCATTGCCGAGGAACCGACGCACGTCATCCGTCATCTGCACGTCCAGCAATACCGGGAACAGTACGCCGTAGGCCTTGCGGTCATTCGCGCTCATGGCTGGTTTCCTGGGTGGCGATTGCCAGTCGACGAACCTTGGCAGCGGCGTCCAACAGAACCTGGCGGTCCAGGGTGCCTTCGTGGACGGCGGCGACAATCGCCTCGGCGATGCTGTCCAGGCCTGACTCGCTGGACACCAGCAACAGGTGCGCACCGGCCACCAGGGAGGCTACGGCGGTGTCGGGGATGGTGTTGCCGCGCAGGATCGACACCGCGTCCAGGTCATCGGAAATGATCAGGCCTTCGAAGCCGAGGGTGTCACGCAGTACGCCGATGACCTTCGACGAGGTGGACGCCGACTGCTGCGCATCAATCGCAGGAAATACCGCCGGGCCAGGCATGACGGCTTTTACGCCGGTGGCGATGACCTGCTTGAATACTTCAAGATTGTCATGCAGCAATTCCAGCGGCCCCGGCACGGTGGCTTCGGCAATGGCCGGATCGTGCTCGGTGACGTAGTGCCCGGGAAAGTGCTTGGCAGTGGCGATCACACCCGCGCGCTGCACCCCGCGGATAAACGCGCAGGACACTCGGCTGACTTCCACTGGATCCGCGCCCAGATGCCGGTTGTGCAGCCATGGATTGACGCCGGTGACCACGTCCACGATGGGCGCCAGGAACAGATTCACACCCAGCCCTCGGGCCGCGGCGGCCATCTCGAAGCAACGTTGCTCGAGGTCCTCGGCGCCGAGGTCCTGGAGCTGCGCCCGGGTGGCGACCGCCGGGACCAGTTGGTGCAGGCGTTCGATTCCGCCGAGTTCCTGGTCTACCGCGATCAGCACCGCAGAGCCCGCCAGCGCCGTGGCTTCCTTGACGATACTGATGAAATCGGCTTTGGACTCGGCCGCCTTGCGCGCCGGGCTCATGCCTCGGCCCACGTATTCATCCCGGGTTTCCCCAAGCAACAGGGACACACCACCACGGCTCAGGTAACGGCGCACATTGTCGTCCAGGTGCAAATCCCCGAATGCGGGAAGCAGTACCGAATACGCGGCGCGATGCAGTTCGCTTGACATTGTTTTTCCTCAACAGCGTTTGGGTGAGTCGTTGGATGCGCAGCGGTGCCACGCATGAAATCAATTACCGCGGGAAAGGCACCCAGGCCCGCTGCTGGTGGGATTCGAGGCTGGCCTGGGACAACAACACCCCGCGCACGCCTGCGTGAATATCCGGCAACGGGACGCTGGTCGCTGTGCGCCATTGCGCCCCGGCGTCCAGGGCCTCGGCGAAGTCGGCGTACAGCACGGCCAGCGCTTCCAGATAACCTTCGGTATTGCCCGCCGGCAAGCTGGTGAACGTCAGCGTCTGCGGCCTGTTGTCGGACTGGCCTCGCCGATAGATGCGGTCTGCACCGTCAGTGGGCGTGAACAACAGGGTTTCCGGTGACTCCTGGCACCATTCGAGCGAAGCCAGGCTGCCGACGACCTTGAAGCGCAAGCCGTTGCGATGCCCGGGCGCGGCGAAACTGGCCCACAACAATCCATCCACGCCGCCGTCGAATTCCAGTTGCACCACGCAGGTATCGTCCAGGCCCCAACCCGGCACCACGCTGGTCAACTTGGCGTTGAGCTGGGTGCAGCGCTGCCCGGACAGAAACTCCAACAGGTTGAAGGCATGGGTGCCGACGTCTCCCAGCGCGCCGGTGGGGCCGGCCTTTTGCGGGTCACCGCGCCACGCCAGGCTATTGCTCAAGCCGGACACGCCGGGGGCCAGCCACTCCAGCAGGTATTCGACGTACAGGAAGCGCAGCTCACCCAGCTCGCCGGCCTGGATGCGACTGCGGGCGTCCCTGACCATCGGGTAGCCCTGGTAGGTGTAGGTCAGCGCAAAAAATGTCCCGTGGCGCTCGGCAAGGCTCGCCAACTCATGGGCTTCGTCAGGGTGGTTGACCAGGGGCTTGTCGCAGATCACCGGGATGCCCGCCTCCAGGAACAACCGGCACGGTTCGAAGTGCAAGTGGTTGGGCGTCACGATAACCACCGCCTCGATCGGGTCGGGGCGGCGAGACTCGGCGGCCGCCATGTCCTCGAACGACAAGTAGATACGTTCGGGTTCAATAGTGAGCGCTGCGCCCGCCTCGCGGCATTTATCCGCGCCGGCAGAGAATGCGCCGGCGACGATATCGAAGCGATTACACAGGCGCATCGCTGCGCGGTGGTAACTGGCGAAGTAAGCGCCCTGCCCGCCGCCGACCATGCCGACCTTGAGTCGCCTCTTTCCGGGAATGTCGCCGGTCAACCTTGCCATCGCCCAATCCTCCGCAAAAAGCATTGGCCCGAGTATCAGGGGTGACCGGTGTTTCCACCATTTCGCACCCTTGGCGATACCTGACGCGGACTGAAGCACTCCTGCGCAGCACGGGGTGTTACCCGTCGCTATCGAATGTGTTACTGGGCGGACCGCCACCGTCACGATTGACCCGTGAAAACCACAACGCACTGGCGCCGAACCTTCAGTAAAAGCGCTTACAATCTGACGCATTCAGTTATGCTCAAACTTCATGTTTGAACTTAAACAAACGGCATGAAAGATGCTTTGGTAATGATCGGAAGTTTCAAACGCTTAAACGGTTATTACGGTTATGCCCAAGGTTATTCGATAACCGCGCTATAACTTTAATAACTGGCGCCTTAACCCAGCCAAGTACATCGAGATAATAATGCCCAGCCGCCCGGACTCATCGCCCCTGTCATTAGCCGCCGCCACCTCCCACCCCGAGCGACAGCAGGCGCGCAGCGACTTGCAGGCCAATGTGCAAAAGAACCTGAGCACGCTGGTGGAGTCCTGCCGGTCGGTGGCCGACATGTGCCGCAAAGTTGATGTGAACCGCCAGCAGTTCAACAAGTACCTGGTGGGCCAGCACGTGCCGTCGCAGAAGATTCTGCAAAAGATCGGCCGCTATTTCATGATGGAAGCCGAAGACCTCTTCCGCCCGCCCGCCGAGTTCAAGAAGTTCTATGAAGGCTATGAAAACGAACTGCCGACCGGCTTGCGGGCTTCGGAGCAGTTCAATCATTTCCTGCCGCTGGCCAAGCAGTCGGCTGACGTGCTCGAAGACTATCTGGGGGTGTATTACCGCTACCACAATTCATCGATCTACAAGGGCCGGATCCTGCGTTCGGTCACCTGCCTGTACCGCGCCGACTCGATGGTGCAGTACGTCACCGTCGAGCGCTTTCCGCTGCGCGATGGCAGCGGCAAGATCGGTTATTCATTCACCTACCACGGGTTCTGCCTGCTGCTGGGCGATCGCCTGTTCATGGTGGATTTCGAAGGCAAGCAACGTAACGAAATGACGTTCTCGATCCTGACGCCGCAGCATCGTCGGCCGATCCGTTTTCTCTATGGGTTGGTGACGGGTGTGGCGTCGTCCTCGTTCCGCCAACCCTTCTCCACGCGCATGGCGCTGGGACTGGTGGACAAGGGCAAGATCCGCAAGCATCACTTGCGCAATGCTACGGTGCTGTTGCCCAGCGACCAGTCGATCCCGCTGGACGTACGTGAATACATGACCGGCGACAACGCCACCATCGTCTGGGGCGGTCAGGACTGAGGGACCTGCAGGGGCTGGCGTGCCGTCATCATTTCAACCAGCGACGGGCCCTTGCTGTTGAGGGCTTTGACGAGGGTCGCGTTGAGTTGTGACGCGTGTTCCACGCGCCAGGCTTCAAGGCCGAAGTTTCGGGCGATGCCGGCGAAGTCCGGGGCATAGGGTTTGCCATCCGGCAGGTTGAATTCACCGGCCCGGTGTTGCTCGATGGGCGACGTCTGTACGTCGTCCAGGGCTTCGTCACCGTTGCTGTTGAAGACCAGGAATACCACCGGAATGCTGTGCATCACGCACACAGCCATCTCTTGCATCGACTGCAGGAAATCCCGGCTGCCCACGGCACAGACCACCTGGCGGGCGGGCATGGCGAGCTTGGCGCCGATCGCTGCCGGGATGGCCCAGCCGAGGGTGGCGGGGTTGCCGGCGCACAAGTGCCTGCCAGGGTAATGCACCGGGAACATCTTGCGGGCCATGGGCTGGGTGGGGCCGCTACCGAAGACGAGGATGGCGTCGTTTTCCAGCACGGAGGATGAGGCGCGGCCTTCGCGCAGTACGCTGATTTTACGCGGGGTGGGTTGGGGTTCTGCACGCAGGGTGGCGGGTGGCAGGCTGGCGTTGGTGGAGGCGCCTTGGAGGGCGTCGTCAATGGACAGGCTGACGGGGCCGGGATGGGCGCTCAGCATGGTGTCGAAGGCTTGGCGCAGGGCTTGGGGTAGCTGTTGTAGTGTCGAAACCGTCGCGTGATCTTTCATGACGTTGGCGGCTATCGTTTCGGGCTGGGCGTTACTGATGACCAGCAGCGCGCAGGCGTCCTGGTGCGCGGTGGCGAGGGCTCCCAGGGCTGAGGCGATGCCCAGGGGGCCCGTGAGTACGACGGCCATGGGGCGACCGCACGCACGGTAGTAGCCGTCGGCGAGGTGCACGGCGCTGTGGGCCTGGATGACGTGGATAAAGGGGATGTCGGTGCCCGGGGTCAGCAGCGCTTCCACCAGGGCCCGGGCGCCGTCGCCCGGGGGCCCGGCTACGTAGTCGACACTGTTGGCCTTGAGTGCCTTGGCGATGATTTGGCCACCTGTGAATTTCACTCGATACTCCAGCGAATGCGCGGCGTCTGGGCCGGGATCAGGCTTGGAGTATTCGCCTGGTGCGGGGTGGGCTCAATTTCGCACCTTGGGTAAAAGAGACGCAGATTGACGCAGATATTGGGGCTCACTACAGCACAGCGGCCTGCAGGCCGGCTTGAGTGTTAGAAGCCAAATCAAAAGCTAAA
>NZ_JACARZ010000006.1:0-62626 GCF_013386315.1 Pseudomonas sp. P7779
GAGGGGGCTTGTCCCCCGTTGGGCTGCGAAGCGGCCCTAAAATCTGACATCCCGATCTACCTGAAAACTCTATTGCCTTTAAAGGGGCTGCTTCGCACCCCAACGGGGGACAAGCCCCCTCGCCACAACTTTGCAAGGATCGCCATCATGCTGCTGATGCTCTACCTCATCGCCATCACCGCCGAAGCCATGACGGGTGCCTTGTCCGCCGGGCGGCGCGGGATGGACTGGTTCGGTGTGGTGCTGATCGCCTGCGTGACGGCGCTGGGCGGCGGTTCGGTGCGTGACGTGTTGCTCGGCCACTACCCGCTGACCTGGGTCAAACACCCGGAGTACCTGGTGCTGACCTCCGTCGCGGCCCTGGTGACCATCTTCATCGCTCCATTGATGCGCCACCTGCGGTCGCTGTTCCTCGCGCTGGACGCCGTGGGCCTGGTGGCCTTCACCCTGATCGGCAGCATGACCGCCCTGGAAATGGGCCACGGCATGCTGGTGGCGTCAGTCAGCGGTGTGATCACCGGGGTATTCGGCGGCATCCTGCGGGATATCTTCTGCAACGACATTCCGTTGATCTTCCGCCGCGAGCTGTACGCCAGCGTGTCGTTCCTGGCCGCCTGGTTCTACATGCTGTGCATCTACCTTGAGCTGCCAAGTGAGCAATCGATCCTGCTGACGCTGTTCAGCGGCTTTCTATTGCGCCTGCTGGCGATCCGTTTTCACTGGGAAATGCCCAAGTTCGTCTACAACGACGACGTGCACTGACGTTCGGCGTGCTGGTTCAGCGCCCATTCCACATGTTCGCGCACCAGTTCCGAGGGGTATTCCCGACGCGCCTTCAGCGCTTCCAGCACCGGAATGCTTGATGGCGCATTGCCCAGGCCCACCGCCAGGTTGCGCAGCCAGCGCTCATAGCCGGCGCGGCGCAGGGGAGAACCTTCGGTGCTGCTGAGGAATTTGTCCTCGTCCCACATAAACAACTCGGCGAGCTCTGCGTTATCCAGGTTGTGCCGTGGCTTGAAATCGCCTTCGTCGGTAGGCCGCGCGAAACGATTCCACGGGCAAACGATCTGACAGTCATCGCAGCCGAATACCCGATTGCCGATCAGTGGGCGCAGTTCTTCGGGGATCGCGCTTTTCAGCTCGATGGTCAGGTAGGAAATGCAGCGCCGGGCGTCCAGCACGTAGGGCCCGACGAAGGCGTTGGTAGGGCAGATATCCAGGCAGGCGGTGCAGCGGCCACAATGTTCGGTGGCGTGGGGTGGGTCGACCGGCAACGGCAGGTCGACAAACAGCTCGCTCAGGAAGAAGTAACTGCCCGCCTTGCGATTGAGTACCAAGGTGTTCTTGCCGATCCAGCCGAGCCCGGCCTGCTCGGCGATGGCTTTTTCCAGCACGGGGGCGCTGTCGACAAAGGCGCGGAAGCCGAACGGGCCGATTTGCGCCTGGATGCGGTCGGCCAGTTGCTGCACGCGCTTGCGGATCAGCTTGTGGTAGTCGCGGCCCAGGGCGTAGCGGGAGATGTAGGCTTTTTCGGGTTTGGCCAGCAGTTGGGCCATTTGGGTGTCGCCCGGCAAGTAGTCCATGCGCAGTGAGACCACGCGCAAGGTGCCGGGTACCAGCTCCTCCGGGTGTGAGCGCTTGCTGCCGTGGGCGCCCATGTAGTCCATTTCGCCGTGGTAGCCGGCGTCGAGCCAGCGTTGCAGGTGCTGTTCATGCTCGGCGAGGTCGAGGCCGCTGATGCCCACTTGTTGAAAGCCCAGCTCGCGGCCCCAGTCTTTGATCGATTGGGCGAGGGCGGGCAGGTCGTAGGTAATAGCAGGCATGAACAAGAGAAACCGCAGGTTAGATGCGTATAATTCTGCCAGACATCGGAGCTTGAAGACGCATGCCGCAGACAAAACACGAAATACCCGACGTTCAGCACCTGTTGCCCGGCCAATTGCCGCAACTCGCTGCGCGTTCCCCGGACGCCCATAAAGGCCAGTTCGGCCATGTATTGCTGATCGGCGGCGACCGCGGTTTTGGCGGCGCCGCCTTGCTCAGTGCTGAAAGTGCCCTGCGCAGTGGTGCCGGAATGGTTTCCCTGGCGACCCGCAGCGAACACGTCGGTGCGGCGCTGGCGCGGTTGCCGGAAGTGATGACGGTGGGCGTGCACTCGGCCAATCAATTGATGGGCCTGCTGGAAAAGATTTCCGTGATCGTCATCGGCCCGGGCCTGGGCGAGGTCTCCTGGGGCAAAAGCCTGCTGTCGGTAGCGGCCAATGCCAGGCAGCCGCAAGTCTGGGACGCCGATGCCTTGAACCTGCTGGCGGCGGGCAGCGTCAGCTTGCCGGCCAATTGCGTGATCACTCCGCATCCTGGCGAAGCGGCCCGCTTGATGGGTATTTCGACAGCCGAGGTTCAGGCCGACCGCCTTAACGTGGCGCGCGCCTTGAGTCAGAAATTCAATGCAGTGGCCATCCTCAAGGGCGCCGGCAGCTTGATCGCCAGCCCGGACGGTCGGGTTGCCCGCTGCGATCAGGGCCATCCTGCAATGGCAACCGCTGGCCTTGGCGATGTGTTGGCCGGCCTGGTCGGTGCTTTGCTGGCGCAAGGCATGCCGGCATTTGATGCCGCCTGCCTGGCGGTCTGGCTGCATGCCACTGCCGGAGATCGCCAGGGTACCTACGGTCGCGGGCTGGCCGCCAGCGACCTGATTCCTGCCATTCGTCAGTTGCTGGAGGGGCAATCGCCGTGTCTGAAGTAGTTCTTTTCCTGCCTGATGAAGACGCCATGGTCGCCTTGGGCAACCGTATTGCCCGGGTCACTCAAGGCTCAGGGCTGATCTTTCTGGAAGGCGATCTCGGCGCCGGAAAAACCACCTTGTCCCGGGGCATCATTCGCGGGTTGGGGCACGCGGGTGCTGTGAAAAGCCCTACGTTCACCTTGGTAGAACCCTACGAAATCGGTGACGTACGAGCGTTCCACTTCGACCTGTATCGCCTGGTGGACCCGGAAGAACTGGAATACATGGGCATTCGTGATTACTTCGATGAGGACGCCTTGTGCCTGATCGAGTGGCCAGATAAAGGCACAGGCTTTTTGCCAAAGCCGGACCTGACCATTACCATTACCCCGCATAAGCAAGGACGTCAGCTGAAGTTGTTGTCCCAGAGCGCGCGCGGCGAGTCGTGGTGCGCCGCCTTGGCATTGGAATTCAAATAATTGATGGGGTTAGGTATGCGCTTTCGCGCGTTGGTTACTGTCGTAGGGGTGTTGCTTGCGGCAATGACTTTCAATGCACTGGCGGCCTCACAGGTGAAAAGTGTTCGCCTGTGGCGGGCACCGGATAACACGCGACTGGTATTCGACCTGTCTGGCCCGGTTCAGCACAGCGTCTTCACCCTCACGGCGCCTGATCGCCTGGTGATTGATATCAACGGTGCGACCCTGGCCGCGCCGTTGAAAGTCGCCATGGCCAATACCCCGATTACCGCGATGCGCTCGGCCCAGCGTACGCCGACCGACCTGCGGGTGGTTATCGACCTGAAAAAGGCCGTGACCCCGAAAAGCTTCGTGCTGGCGCCCAACGCGCAGTATGGCAACCGGCTGGTGGTCGACCTGTTCGACAACGCCGCCGATGCCGCGCCGCCGCCTGCGCCAACTCCAAGCGTCGCGACGATACCTGCGGTGCCGGTCAACCAGTCGCAACCCCAGGTCAAATTGCCGCCGCTGCCACCGGCTCCGGCGGGCAAACGTGACATTATCGTGGTCATCGATGCCGGTCACGGCGGCGAAGACCCGGGTGCCTCGGGCTCGCGCGGCCAGCATGAAAAAGACGTAGTACTGGCCATCGCCCGCGAACTGCAGCGCCAGATCAATGGCATGAAAGGCTACCGCGCCGAGCTGACCCGGACCGGCGACTACTTTATTCCGCTGCGTGGCCGTACCGAAATCGCCCGCAAGAAGGGCGCCGACCTGTTCGTCTCGATCCACGCCGACGCCGCACCTTCGGCCGCGGCGTTTGGTGCCTCGGTGTTTGCCCTGTCTGATCGCGGCGCTACGTCCGAGACCGCCCGCTGGCTGGCGGACAGTGAAAACCGTTCCGACTTGATCGGCGGGGCTGGCAACGTATCCCTCGACGACAAGGACAAGATGCTCGCTGGCGTATTGCTCGATCTGTCGATGACTGCCTCGCTGACCTCCAGCCTGAACGTGGGGCAGAAAGTCCTGAGCAACATTGGTCGCGTCACCTCGCTGCACAAACAGCGCGTGGAACAGGCCGGGTTCATGGTGCTCAAGTCGCCGGATATTCCGTCGATCCTGGTGGAAACCGGGTTTATCTCCAACTCCAACGAAGCTTCGAAACTGGCCTCGGCCAGCCACCAGCAGGCGTTGGCGCGGTCCATCAGCGCCGGTGTTCGCCAGTTCTTCCAGCAGAACCCGCCGCCGGGCACTTATATAGCCTGGCTGCGTGACTCCGGGAAAATCGCCCAGGGCCCGCGTGACCATCGCGTGCAGCCGGGCGACACCCTGGCGATGCTGGCGGTGCGCTTCCAGGTGTCAGCGGCAACCTTGCGCAGTGCCAACAACCTCAAGACCGATGAATTGAAGGTCGGCCAGGTGTTGACCATCCCGGGCACTGAACTGGCGGCGCAATAATGAGCGAAACAGTCTTGAGCAATACCTCGCGCATCGAGCTGCTAAGCCCGCGTCTCGCCAACCAGATCGCGGCGGGTGAGGTGGTCGAGCGGCCAGCGTCGGTGATCAAGGAGTTGCTGGAAAACAGTATCGACTCCGGCGCCAGGCGCATTGATGTCGATGTTGAGCAAGGCGGCGTCAAGCTGCTGCGAGTGCGCGACGACGGCAGCGGGATTTCCTCCGATGACCTGCCGCTGGCCCTGGCCCGTCACGCCACCAGCAAGATTCGCGACCTGGAAGACCTGGAACGGGTGATGAGCCTCGGGTTTCGTGGTGAGGCCCTGGCTTCCATCAGCTCGGTGGCTCGCCTGACCCTGACGTCCCGCACCCGCGACGCCGATCAGGCCTGGCAGGTTGAAACCGAAGGCCGCGACATGGCGCCCCGGGTCCAGCCGGCGGCACATCCGGTGGGCACCTCGGTGGAAGTGCGCGACCTGTTCTTCAACACCCCGGCCCGGCGTAAATTCCTCAAGGCCGAAAAAACTGAATTCGATCACCTGCAGGAAGTCATCAAGCGCCTGGCCCTGGCGCGGTTTGATGTGGCTTTCCACCTGCGCCACAACGGCAAGACCATCCTCAGCCTGCACGAGGCCCATGATGATGCGGCCCGTGCGCGGCGTGTCTCGGCCATCTGCGGCGCGGGATTCCTGGAGCAGGCGCTGCCGATCGAGATCGAGCGCAATGGCCTGCGGCTGTGGGGTTGGGTGGGTTTGCCGACTTTCTCCCGTAGCCAGGCGGACATGCAGTATTTCTTCGTGAATGGCCGGGCGGTGCGCGACAAGCTGGTGGCCCACGCGGTGCGCCAGGCGTATCGCGACGTGCTGTTCAACGGGCGGCATCCGACGTTTGTGCTGTTTTTCGAGGTCGACCCGTCGGTGGTCGACGTCAACGTGCACCCGACCAAGCACGAAGTGCGCTTCCGTGACGGTCGCATGGTCCACGACTTTCTTTACGGCACCCTGCACCGCGCCTTGGGCGATGTGCGGCCAGATGATCACCTGGCGGCGCCGATTGTCACGGCTGTTGTCCGTCCTTCAGGGCCGGAAGCCGGCGAGTTCGGGCCCCAGGGCGAAATGAGCCTGGCGGCCAACCTGCTGCAATCGCCGCAAGCCCAGCCGAGCTTTACCGCACCTGGTTCAGGCGCCGGCGCCGGTTATCAATACCAGTACACCCCGCGTCCGCAATCGGCGGTGCCGGTGGCCGAGGCCCAGGCGGCCTATCGCGAGTTTTTCGCGCCGCTGCCCGGCGCCGAGCCAGGTGCTGCCGCGTTGCCGGAAGGCCAGGGCGACGTGCCGCCGTTGGGTTACGCGCTGGCACAGCTCAAGGGTATCTATATTCTTGCGGAAAACGCCCATGGCCTGGTGCTGGTGGACATGCACGCCGCCCACGAGCGGATCATGTACGAGCGCCTGAAGATCGCCATGGCCAGCGAAGGCCTGAGCGGCCAGCCGCTGCTGGTGCCGGAATCCCTGGCGGTCAGCCAGCGGGAAGCGGATTGCGCCGAAGAGCACGTCAGCGTGTTCCAGAAGCTGGGCTTTGAGTTGCAACGCCTGGGGCCGGAAACCCTCGCTATCCGCCAGATTCCGGCTTTGCTCAAGCAGGCAGAGGCCAACCGGCTGGTGGCCGACGTCCTGGCGGACCTGATGGAATACGGTACCAGTGACCGGGTCCAGGCCCACATCAATGAACTGCTCGGCACCATGGCCTGTCACGGCGCCATCCGCGCCAACCGCCGGCTGGCCTTGCCGGAAATGAACGGCCTGCTGCGGGACATGGAAAACACCGAGCGCAGCGGCCAGTGCAACCATGGCCGCCCGACCTGGACCCAGATGGGCCTGGACGACCTCGACAAACTGTTCTTGCGCGGCCGTTGATGAGTGCCTTGCCCCCCGCCATCTTCCTGATGGGCCCGACGGCCGCCGGCAAGACCGACCTGGCCATCGAGCTGACCAAGGTCTTGCCGTGCGAGTTGATCAGTGTCGACTCTGCACTGGTTTACCGGGACATGGACATCGGCACTGCCAAACCTTCAAAAGAGCTGCTGGCCCAGTATCCGCACCGGTTGATCGACATTATTGATCCCAGCGAGAGCTATTCGGCGGCGGATTTTCGCACCGATGCGCTGGCCGCCATGGCCGATATCACCGCGCGGGGCAAGATTCCGCTGCTGGTCGGCGGCACGATGCTCTACTACAAGGCCTTGCAGGAAGGTCTGGCTGATATGCCGCCAGCTGATCCACAGGTGCGCGCCGAACTTGAAGAAGAGGCTGCGCGCCTTGGCTGGCAGGCCTTGCACGATCAGTTGGCCATTGTGGATCCGGTTTCCGCCGCGCGAATTCATCCCAATGACCCCCAGCGCCTGACGCGAGCGTTGGAAGTCTGGCGGGTCAGTGGCCAGACCATGACTGAACACAGGCTGAAACAAACTGCGCAAAGTGCTGAAGCAGGCGCCTCGGGACACTCACAATTGCCCTATACTGTGGCGAATCTGGCCATCGCTCCGACGGATCGCCAGGTGCTGCATGAACGAATTGCACAAAGATTCACAATTATGTTGGAACAGGGGTTTGTGGAGGAGGTCGTAGCACTGCGTTCAAGAGGTGACCTGCATCCAGGGCTGCCTTCGATACGTGCTGTAGGCTACCGCCAAGTCTGGGATCATCTGGATGGCAAGCTGACGTCAGCCGAAATGCAGGAGCGCGGCATCATTGCCACGCGCCAATTGGCGAAGCGTCAGTTCACCTGGTTGCGCAGTTGGAGCGATTTGCACTGGCTGGACAGCCTGGACAGCGACAATCTGTCACGCGCCTTGAAATACTTGGGAACGGTCTCCATATTGAGCTGAGTCCTTGCAATTGCCGTCTATCCTTGGGGGTGTGACGGCCATGAGCTATCTATTTTCCGATTTTTATTATTGATCCTTAAAGGAGTGCGGCACATGTCAAAAGGGCATTCGCTACAAGACCCTTACTTGAATACTTTACGTAAAGAGAAAGTTGGGGTTTCCATCTATCTGGTCAACGGTATCAAGCTGCAAGGTACGATCGAGTCGTTCGACCAGTTCGTGATCCTGCTGAAAAACACCGTAAGCCAAATGGTTTACAAGCACGCTATCTCGACCGTAGTGCCGGTTCGTCCAATTCGTCTGCCTAGCGCAACCGAAGAACAGGGTGACGCCGAGCCTGCACCAGGTAACGCCTGATAGGAGTCTCCTTTGTTCTTTGAGCGCCACGGTGGTGGTGAGCGAGTAATCCTCGTTCACTTGGATGGACAGGACCCTGAGGCGCGCGAAGATCCGCAGGAGTTTCAGGAGTTGGCAAATTCGGCCGGCGCCGAGACCGTCGCGTTTTTTAACGTGCCGCGTCATCGGCCAACCGCCAAATTCCTGATCGGCAGCGGCAAGGTCGAGGAACTGCGCGACCTGGTCCACGCCGAAAAGGCCGATCTGGTGATTTTCAATCACATCCTCACGCCCAGTCAGGAACGTAACCTCGAACGAGTTTTCGAGTGTCGCGTGATCGACCGCACGGGTCTGATTCTCGATATTTTCGCTCAACGCGCCCGTACCCATGAAGGCAAGCTCCAGGTAGAACTGGCCCAGCTTGACCACATGAGCACCCGGCTGGTGCGTGGCTGGACTCACCTTGAGCGCCAGGGTGGCGGCATCGGCATGCGCGGCCCGGGTGAAACCCAGCTGGAAACCGACCGGCGTCTGCTGCGGGTGCGCCTGCGGCAGATCAAGGGCCGCCTGGAGAAGGTGCGCAGCCAGCGCGAACAATCGCGACGTGGCCGTATGCGTGCGGATATCCCGACCGTTTCCCTGGTGGGCTATACCAACGCCGGCAAATCCACACTCTTCAACAACGTGACGAAATCGGATGTGTACGCGGCCGACCAACTGTTCGCGACCCTCGACCCGACCTTGCGCCGTCTGGAACTGGACGACCTGGGGCCGATTGTCCTGGCCGATACCGTGGGTTTCATTCGTCACTTGCCCCACAAGCTGGTCGAGGCATTTCGGTCTACGCTCGAAGAGTCGAGCAATTCCGACCTGCTGTTGCACGTGATCGATGCGGCCGAACCGGATCGCATGTTGCAGATTGAACAGGTCATGGTGGTGCTGGGCGAGATTGGTGCCCAGGACTTGCCGATCCTCGAGGTCTATAACAAACTCGATTTGCTTGAAGGCGTTGAGCCACAAATCCAGCGCGACGAAAACGGCAAGCCCCAGCGGGTCTGGCTGTCGGCGCGTGATGGCAGTGGCCTGGAATTGCTTGAACAAGCCATTGCCGAGCTGTTGGGCAGCGATTTGTTCGTCGGCACCTTGCGCTTGCCGCAGCGTTTTGCTCGACTGCGTGCACAGTTTTTCGAGCTGGGCGCGGTACAGAAAGAAGAACACGACGAAGAAGGTGTCAGCTTGCTGGCCGTTCGATTGCCGCGCTCGGAGCTGAATCGGCTGGTCAGCCGTGAAGGCGTTGTGCCGACAGAGTTCATCGAACAACACACTTTGCAATAAAAGCCTGAGAAAGCGGTTGTGCCGCTGTGACAGGCATTCTGTAGCATTGGTCGGCGCGCCGTGGGTGCGTCTTTGCTTTATCAGATGGAGAGCGCTATGGCTTGGAATGAGCCGGGTGGCAACTCGAATAATCAGGATCCTTGGGGTGGTAAACGCCGCAATAATGGCGACCGCAAGGGGCCACCAGATCTCGACGAGGCCTTCCGAAAGCTGCAGGAAAGCCTGAATGGGTTGTTCGGTGGTGGAAAAAAACGTGGTGGTGACGAAGGCGGTCGTACGAGCAAGGGCGGTGGTTACGGCCTGCTCGGCATCGGCCTCGTCGTGCTGGCGGCCGTCTGGCTGTACAGCGCCGTCTATGTGGTGGACGAGCAGGAGCAAGCAGTGGTGCTGCGCTTCGGCAAGTACTACGAGACTGTCGGCCCTGGCCTGAACATCTACTTCCCGCCGATCGACAAGAAGTACATGGAAAACGTCACGCGTGAGCGTGCCTACACCAAGCAGGGCCAGATGCTGACCGAAGACGAGAACATCGTCGAAGTGCCGCTGACCGTGCAGTACAAGATCAGCAACCTGCAGGACTTCGTGCTGAACGTCGACCAGCCGGAGATCAGCCTGCAACATGCGACCGAAAGCGCCCTGCGCCACGTGGTGGGTTCCACCGCAATGGACCAGGTGCTGACTGAAGGCCGTGAATTGATGGCCAGCGAAATCAAGGAGCGCCTGCAACGGTTCCTCGACACGTACCGCACCGGTATCACCGTGACCCAGGTCAACGTACAGAGCGCAGCGGCACCGCGTGAAGTGCAGGAAGCCTTCGATGACGTGATCCGTGCCCGTGAAGACGAGCAGCGTTCGCGCAACCAGGCTGAAACCTACGCCAACGGCGTGGTGCCGGAAGCCCGTGGCCAGGCCCAGCGCATCCTTGAGGATGCCAACGGTTACCGCGACGAAGTGGTCTCCCGCGCCAAGGGTGAGGCAGATCGTTTCACCAAGCTGGTGGCCGAGTACCGCAAGGCACCGGAAGTCACCCGTGAGCGTCTGTACCTGGACACCATGCAGGAAGTCTTCAGCAACACCAGCAAGGTTCTCGTGACCGGCAGCAAGGGCGGGCAGAACAATCTGCTGTACCTGCCGCTGGACAAGATGATCGAAGGTGGTCGTAGCAGCACCAGCGCACCGGCTACCGGTTCCAATGCTGCTGCCAACGAAGCGAGCGCCCGTGCGGCCGCTGACCTGCTGCAACAGCAAACACGTACCAGGGAGAGTCGTTGATGAGCAATAAATCGCTGACCGCCCTGATTGTGGGCGTCGTCGTGGTCATCGCTGCCTGGAACTGCTTCTATATCGTGTCTCAGACCGAGCGCGCGGTGTTGCTGCAATTCGGTCGCGTGGTCCAGGCGGATGTCCAGCCGGGCCTGCATGTGAAAGTCCCCTACGTCAACCAGGTGCGCAAGTTCGACGGCCGCCTGATGACCCTGGATGCACCGACACAACGCTTCCTGACCCTGGAAAAGAAAGCCGTGATGGTTGACGCCTACGCCAAGTGGCGCGTCAAGGATGCCGAGCGCTTCTACACCGCGACCTCCGGCCTCAAGCAGATTGCCGACGAGCGTTTGTCGCGCCGTCTGGAATCGGGCCTGCGTGACCAGTTTGGTAAGCGCACCCTGCACGAGGTGGTATCCGGTGAGCGTGACGCGCTGATGGCGGACATCACGCGTTCGTTGAATGCGATGGCGGAAAAAGAGCTGGGCATCGAGGTGATCGATGTTCGGGTCAAGGCCATCGACCTTCCGAAGGAAGTGAACCGCAGCGTGTTCGAACGTATGAGCACCGAGCGTGAGCGCGAGGCTCGTGAGCACCGCGCCAAGGGTAACGAACTGGCAGAAGGGATCCGCGCGGATGCCGACCGTCAGCGTCGCGTACTGTTGGCTGAAGCCTATCGCGAGTCTGAAGAGGCCCGTGGTGATGGTGATGCTCAAGCCGCTTCGATCTACGCCAAGGCCTATGGCCAGGACCAGGAGTTCTACGCGTTCTACCGTAGCCTGCGCGCCTACCGTGAAAGCTTTGCGAACAAAACCGACGTCATGGTGCTGGACCCAAGTAGCGATTTCTTCCGCTACCTGGAAAAGTCCAAGTAACCCGCATGTAGTCTGAGAATCGCTCCGTCGGGCGGCTAAAATGCCGGGCGGGGTGATCCTTTCAGAAAACGGGTGTATGATGCGGCAGCCGGGAAATTCCCGGCTTTTTTGCGTCTGCATGTTTGATTGTGGTTTTGCTCCGCAGGCGCCACAGGTTTTTCGAGGAAAGTGCCCGACGAGGCCGATTGTTGGTCGTTCGTCACGTCGCTCTTGCGCGTGGTTTATGCAGGGGCCGGGTATTTTCTGCTTCACTCAAGGCTCGCCCGAGGGCTGGCCGCCCGGATCATAGGGGAATGGCGTAATGGCAACGGTAGACCGCTGGCTGCTGCCAGATGGCATCGAAGAAGTACTGCCACCAGAAGCTGCGCGCATTGAAATCGCGCGCCGCCAGGTGTTGGATCTGTTCCAGAGCTGGGGTTACGAGTTTGTCGTGACTCCGCATATCGAGTACCTGGAATCCCTGCTGACCGGCGCGGGCCAGGACCTGGATCTGCGCACCTTCAAGGTCATCGACCCGCAATCGGGCCGGCAAATGGGCTTTCGTGCCGACATCACGCCGCAAGTAGCGCGCATTGATGCGCACACCCTGCGTCGCGAAGGGCCAAGCCGCCTGTGCTACGCCGGCAGCGTGCTGCATGCGCAACCGCGTGCCTTGTCGTCGTCCCGCAGCCCGATCCAGTTGGGCGCCGAGTTGTACGGTGATGCCAGCCCGAGCAGCGACGTGGAAGTCATCAGCCTGATGCTGGCCATGCTGCAATTGGCCGATGTGCCGGATGTGCACATGGACCTTGGGCATGTCGGTATCTACCGCGGCCTGGCCCGTGCGGCCGGCTTGTCGGGTGAAGTGGAACAACAGTTGTTCGATGCCTTGCAGCGCAAGGCCATCGATGAAGTGATTGCCCTGACGGCGGGCGTGCCTGCCGACCTGGCCGGCATGCTGCGTGCGCTGGTGGATCTGTGTGGCGGCCGTGAAGTACTGACCGCCGCCCGTGATCGCCTGGCGAATGCGCCGGCTGATGTATTGGCGGCCCTGGACGATGTGCTGGCGATTGCCGAGCAGTTGTCTGCGCGCTTCCCGCAGTTGCCGCTGTATTTTGATTTGGGTGAGTTGCGCGGCTACCACTACCACACCGGTGTGGTGTTCGCGGTGTTTGTCCCGGGTGTTGGCCAGGCCATCGCCCAGGGCGGTCGTTACGACGATATCGGCGCCGACTTCGGTCGCGCTCGTCCGGCGACCGGTTTTTCCACCGATTTGAAAACCCTGGTGACCCTGGGGCGTGCTGAGGTCGAACTGCCGTCTGGCGGTATCTGGATGCCCGACAGTACGGACGCAGCACTCTGGCAGCAGGTTTGCCAGTTGCGCAGTGAGGGTCAACGTGTGGTCCAGGCCCTGCCTGGGCAGCCATTGGCCGCCGCCCGTGAAGCGGACTGCGACCGGCAATTGATTCAGCAGAATGGGCTTTGGCAAGTATCGCCACTGGCTTCTTGAGTTTTCCTGCCGGCCGCTGCCGGCACCAAGTTTGCGCGAATGAGGACAAGTGTTATGGGTAAGAATGTCGTAGTCCTGGGCACCCAATGGGGTGATGAGGGCAAAGGCAAGATCGTTGATCTGCTGACCGAACATGCTGCCGCCGTAGTGCGCTACCAAGGTGGCCACAACGCTGGCCACACCCTGGTCATCGATGGCGAAAAAACCGTCTTGCACCTGATCCCGTCGGGTGTACTGCGCGAAGGCGTGCAGTGCCTGATCGGCAACGGCGTGGTGGTTGCACCTGACGCCCTGCTGCGCGAGATCACCAAGCTGGAAGAGAAAGGCGTGCCAGTGCGCGAGCGCCTGCGTATCAGCCCTTCCTGCCCGCTGATCCTGTCCTTCCACGTTGCGCTGGACCAGGCCCGTGAAAAGGCCCGTGGCGAGCTGAAGATCGGCACGACCGGTCGCGGCATCGGCCCGGCCTACGAAGACAAGGTTGCACGTCGTGGCCTGCGTGTGGGCGACCTGCTCAACATGCCGCGCTTTGAAGACAAGCTGCGTGAACTGGTGGATTACCACAACTTCATGCTGGTGGGTTACTACAAAGAGCCGGCCATCGAGTTTGAAAAGACCCTGGCCGAGTGCAAGGAATACGCCGAGCTGCTCAAGCCGCTGATGCTGGACGTGACTGCCGAGCTGCACGACCTGCGTCGCGCCGGCAAAGACATCATGTTCGAAGGCGCCCAGGGCTCGTTGCTGGACATCGACCACGGCACCTACCCTTACGTCACCAGTTCCAACACCACCGCTGGCGGCGTTGCGACGGGTTCGGGCGTTGGCCCGATGTTCCTGGACTACATCCTCGGCATCACCAAGGCATACACCACGCGTGTAGGTTCGGGTCCATTCCCGACTGAACTGTTCGACGACGTCGGCGCGCACCTGGCCAAACAAGGCCACGAGTTCGGCGCGACGACCGGCCGTGCGCGCCGTTGTGGCTGGTTCGACGCCGTTATCCTGCGTCGCGCTATCGATGTGAACAGCATCTCGGGCATCTGCCTGACCAAGCTGGACGTACTCGACGGCCTGGAAACCATCAACATCTGCATCGGCTACAAGGATGCGGAAGGCAAGGACGTTGCCCCGACTGACGCGGACAGCTACGTAGGCCTGCAGCCTGTGTACGAAGAAGTGCCAGGCTGGACCGAATCGACCGTGGGCGCCAAGACCCTGGAAGAACTGCCAGCCAACGCCCGCGCTTACATCAAGCGCGTCGAAGAGCTGATCGGTGCGCCGATCGACATTATTTCGACGGGCCCGGACCGCAACGAGACCATCGTTCTGCGTCACCCGTTCGCTTAATAAGCTGTTGATGTAAAAAGCAAAGGGCTCCTTCGGGAGCCCTTTGTCGTTTCCGCCTGGTAAACGGCACGACCCTTGCTATGGTTCTTTCTTTCGCGGTGCTATCAAATTAATGGCACCCGTGGTGGAGGGATTCCCAGTGTCTGCCGTTCTCTCATTGTTACAAAGCCGGCTGTTGCGGCCGGTGTTCGTTACCCTAGGTATCGCTCTTTTGGTGCAGGTACTGGTGGCCGTCGCCCTGACGCGAAGCACCGTCACTGCATTGGAAGCTGATTTGGGCAATCGCCTGGGCGTCGACAGCCAGAAACTGTCCGGCGAGTTGGCGCAAGCCGGCAAGGAAGTGACATCCAGCCTGGACAGTCTGTCTTCCAGCACGCGCCAGCGTCTGACGGCGGGGCTTTCCACGCGCCTGCAGGAAGAGCAGAAGCAACTGCGTGCGACCCTGGAAAAAGACCTGCAGGACTCTGCCAATGACATGGCGCAACTGCTCGCTTCGGTGGCGCCGCGCGCCATGTGGGACAGCGACGTGCCGACGCTGTCTGAGTTTGCCCGCAGAGCTCAGCGCAATCCCAACGTGTTGTTTGTGGTGTATGACGACGCGGCTGGCGAGCACCTGACCCGTTACCTCAATCGTGAAAACCCGATCAACCAGGCGCTGCTGGAAAAGGGCAAGGGCGAACGTGCCCTGGATAAAGTGCTGGATGCGGCGAAGAATGATCCCTCGGTGTTCTACGTCGAAGCGTCCATCAGCCCCAATGGCGTAGAGATCGGCAAGGTCCGCATGGGGGTTTCGACTGCCTCGGTCGAGGCTGACCTGGCCGCGCTGGACAAGCGTTTTGCTGCACTGATTGCCAGCGGTGACCAGTTGGTGGGCGACAGCCTCAAGGGTGCCGCGGCTGACAGCGCGGCGGCCATGGGCGCGCGTTTGCAGTCGGCGCAAGCCACCGCCACCCAGATGACCGCCAATACCACCAGCGCCGTGCAAGAGGCGGCGGGCACCTTGCGCTGGCGCATCGGCATGGGCCTGGCGGTGGTAGGTTTTGGTGTATTGCTGTTGATTGCTGTAGTGCTCGGCCGTCGGGTGGTCAATCGCCTGAAGCTGCTGATTGCAGCGATGGACGATCTGGCGGCAGGCGAGGGCGACCTGACCAAGCGCGTGCAGATCAACAGCCAGGACGAAATCGGCGACATGGCCTCGGCGGTCAATCGCTTTGTGGATAAATTGCAGCCGATCGTGCGTGAAGCCGGTGATGTGGCCCAGCGTACCGGCGTGGAAATCGGCGCGATGACCCTGCGCAATGCGGGTGCCGATGCGGCCGCCGGCTTGCAGCGTGATGAGGTTGCCGAAAGCCTGCGGGCGCTGTCGCAAATGGCGGATGAGGCCCAGGCGGAAAGCCATGCGATGCAGGCGGCCTTGCAGCAGGTGGTGGATATTCGCCAGGCGACTGATGAAAATTCCCGCACTTCAGCCGAAGTCGGCAGCTTGATCGAGGCGTTGGCGGGGCAGGTGCAGGCCGGTTCCAAGGTGATCGAGCGGCTGGCGCAGCAGAGCGAGCAGATCGAGGTGGTGTTAACGGTGATCCACGGGATTGCCGAGCAAACCAACCTGCTGGCGCTCAACGCGGCTATTGAGGCGGCGCGAGCCGGTGAGACCGGGCGCGGCTTTGCGGTGGTGGCGGACGAGGTTCGCGCCCTGGCCAGTAAAACCCAGAGTTCTACCGGCGACATCCAGGCCCACATCGTGGCCTTGCAGCAAGGCGCCCGTGAGGCTGTGGAAACCATCGGCAAGGCCGGGCGCCAGGCCAGCGAAGGTTTGCTGGTATTACGCGACAGCGTGCGCCTGCAGCAGTCGGTGCAGGCCTCGGTGGAGCAGGTGCATGCAGCGATTGGCCTGGCGACGCGGGCGGCTGAGCATCAGGCGCAGGGTGCGCATGCGGTGCGTGGGCGAGTCGAGATCATTCATGCCCAGGCTGAGCGAGCGGCGCAGGCGGTGGTAGAGACTACAGCCAGTGGCAAAGTGCTGGATGGGTTGGCTGCGCAGTTGAAGGCGAGCTTGGGGCAGTTCCGGGCTTGATGTCGCCTGGTGCGGCCCTTTCGCGAGCAAGCCCGCTCCCACATTCGACCGAGTTCCACTTCTGGAATGCGAGCAAATGTGGGAGCGGGCTTGCTCGCGAAAGCTATTTCAGCGGCTCAGGTACATCCGCGTCGTAAGCAAATACACCGGCAGTCCCGACACCAAAATCAACAATGCCGCATAGGGCGCCGCTGCCGCGAATTCCACATTCGAGGTGTGCGCCCACACGGCAGTTGCCAAGGTGTTCAGCCCGGTAGGGCTAAGCAGCAACGTCGCCGTCAATTCCTTCATTGCATCCAGGAATACCAGCGCAAACGCCGCCCCCAATGCCGGGAAAATAATCGGCAGCGTCACCCGGCAAAACGCACTGAACGACGACGCGCCCAGCGTTCTCGCCGCCTCTTCCAGCTGTGGTGCTGCCTTGTTCAGCGCCGTGCGGATCGGCGCCTGGGCCAGGGGCAAAAACAGCAGCGCATAAGCGATCAGCAGCAATGCCGACGTTTGATACAGCGCCGGCACGTAATGCAGGGCGAAATACACCAGTGTCAGCGCAATCACCAGGCCGGGCAGGGCGTGCAGGAGGTACGGCAGGCGTTCCGCCCACAGTGCGAGCTGGCCCTTGTAGCGCACCACCAGCAAGCCCACCGGCACGGCAAACAACAGGCAAAGCGCGGCGCCACCCAGGGACAGCGCCAACGAAGAAAGCAGTGCCTCGCTGATCTCGGCTATCGGAAATGCCGCCGAACTGCCCACTGCCAGCCAATAACCGAGCATGCCCAGTGGAATGCCGCTGCCGATGATCGCCAGGAGCAGGCAATACAGCTGCCCCAGCGCCGCCCATTTGCCGAGTCGAACCTGTTCGGCATGCCGCGCCGCGCCCTGGCCGGTACGCACGTGCCGGCCCTTGCCGCGCACCCGCAGCTCCAGCCAGAGCAGCGTCAGGCACATCACCAGCAGCACCGCCGAGAGCATCGCCGCATTGGCGTTGCTGAACTCCAGCTCGAATTGCTGGTAGATCGCGGTGGTAAACGTCTGCAAGCCGATGATCGACAAGGCGCCGAACTCCACCAGCATATGCAGGGCAATCAACAGTGCCCCTGCCAGCAGTGACGGCCACAGTAAAGGCAAGGTGATGCGAAAGAACACGCCCCAGCGATTCAGGCCAAGGGTGCGGGCCGATTCTTCCAGGGATGGATCAAGATTGCGCAGGGTTGCCGCCACCGGCAGAAACACCAGTGGGTATTTGGACAGGGTCATCACCAGGATCGCTCCGCCCAACCCTTCAAAGTTGGCGCTTAACGAAACCCAGGTAAAGCTGCTGACAAACGCCGGCACCGCGAACGGCAGGCACAGGATCACTCCCCAGATCCGCCGCCCCGGCAGGTTGCTGCGTTCCAGCAGCCAGGCCAGGGACAAGCCGATCACGCCGCAGGCCACGGTGACGCCGACCATCAGCGCCAGGGTGTTGCGCAGCAACCCGAATACATAGGGCCGCCACAGCAAATGCACCGCTTCGGCCCATCCTGCCTGCCAGGCCTTGAGGCCGACATACGCCAGCGGCAACAGGCTCAGGCCTACCAGCAGCAGGACTGGTAGCAGCAACCAGATCGAAGGGCGTTTGCGTCTCGGCGTAAAACCCCCGCGCAAGGCGGGGGCGGGGAGCGATGGGTTCATCAGTTCAAGCCAACGTCACGTTCCAGTTCCAGGGCTTCTTCGGCGTTGCCCAGGTCGGCAGGGGTGACTTTCGGCGGTTGCAGCTCGCTGAAAGGCTTGAGGCCGCGGTTGGATTCCATGCCCTTGCGCAGCGGGTATTCGGCGGAAGTGTTGGTGATCACCCGCTGGCCTTCTTCGCTGGCCATGAATGCCAGCAGTTGCTGGGCTTCCTTTGGATGCTTGCTGGATTTCAGTGCAGCCGCGGCAGACACGGTGATCAGGCCACCGGCATCGCCGTTGGTGAAGTAGTGCAGCTGCGAATCCAGGTTGGTTTTTTCTTTCTTCAGGGCGAACCAGTAGTAGTTGTTCACCAAGACAGTGGCGACTTCGCCATTTTCCACGGCCTTGAGCGCAACCATGTTGTTGCTGTAGACCTTGCCGAAAGCGCGCAGGCCGGTCAGCCACTCTTCAGCCGCTTCGCGACCGTGCAGCTTGATGATCGCTACGGCTTGTTCCTGGAACGCGCCGCTGGTGGGCACGAAACCGACCTTGCCTTGCCACTCGGGCCCGGCGAAATCCAGTACCGACTTGGGCAGGTCTTTCTCGGCGATCAGCTTCGGGTTGAAGGCCACGACGCGGGTGCGTGCGGTTACGCCCATCCAGGCGCCGTTGGCGGCCACGTATTCCTTCGGCAGGACGTCGAGGGTGCTGGCGTCGATGGTTGCCAGCAGGCCTTGCTCGCCGAGTTTATTCAGCGGCGGCGATTCTTCGGTGTAGATCACGTCGGCAGGGGAGCGGTCACCTTCTTCGACGACCTGGCTGGCCAGTTGGTTGCTGCTGCCCTTGCGCACATTGACGTGGATGCCGGTCTTGGCTTCGAAGGCCTTGGCAAGTTCATCGCCGACCTCCTTGTGTTGGCCGTTGTACAAGGTCAGTGCAACCTTGTCGGCAGAATAGGCAGCGGGCGAGAGCAGGGTCAGGCCGAGCAGAGTGATGGTCAGGCCACGCAGAAGGGATGTCTTGAGACGGGTATCGCGGATCATCATCCGGGGTTTTCCTCACTTGAGTGCAACAAATCCTTACAAGGATAAACGATAAAACTTCTCAAGTGCGGACGAGGGGGGAAATCACCGGTCAGGTTTTCAAACCCCGGAAACGAAAAAACCCGCTTTCGCGGGTTTGATCTGAATTTGGTGCCCAGGAGAAGACTCGAACTTCCACGACCTTGCGATCACCAGCACCTGAAGCTGGCGTGTCTACCAATTTCACCACCTGGGCATTATCAACGCTTGCGCTGTTGATGGAGCGAACTATACGGAGGGCTTTTTGATCTGTAAACCCCTGATTCAAAAATATAAATCAAGATTCTTGTTAAAAATCAAAGGCCTGAAACGCAAAAACCCGCTTTCGCGGGTTTTTGGAGACTCAAGGCATAACCTTGAGTTTGAAATTGGTGCCCAGGAGAAGACTCGAACTTCCACGACCTTGCGATCACCAGCACCTGAAGCTGGCGTGTCTACCAATTTCACCACCTGGGCAGCATCAACAACGTTGCCGTCGTCGATGGCGCGCACTATACGGAGGCTATTTTGAGCTGTAAAGCCCTGCCATGAAAAAAGTCTGGAATATTTCGCCGACGGTCGCGCAAGGTGCATTCCAAGGGCTACAAAGTGCTTTTACGGGCTTGTTGACACCTGAAATTTCCCGTTTCAATACGCGTATGCCAAACTAACCCGCATATAGACAAGGTGAAAACTCTCTAATGGCCGATTGGCAGTCCCTCGATCCCGAGGCCGCTCGTGAAGCGGAAAAATATGAAAACCCTATTCCTAGCCGCGAACTGATCCTGGCGCACCTCGCCGATCGGGGTTCGCCTGCTAGCCGCGAGCAGCTGGTTGAAGAATTCGGTCTGACCACCGAAGACCAACTCGAAGCCCTGCGTCGCCGCCTGCGCGCCATGGAGCGCGATGCCCAGTTGATCTACACCCGCCGCGGCACCTACGCGCCGGTGGACAAGCTCGACCTGATCCTCGGCCGCATCGCCGGCCACCGTGACGGTTTCGGCTTCCTGATCCCGGACGATGGCAGCGACGACCTGTTCATGAGCCCTGCGCAAATGCGCCTGGTGTTCGATGGCGACCGTGCCCTGGCGCGCGTTTCCGGCCTCGACCGTCGCGGTCGCCGTGAAGGCGTGATCGTCGAAGTGGTGTCCCGTGCCCACGAGTCCATCGTCGGCCGTTACTTCGAAGAAGGCGGCATCGGCTTCGTGGTGCCGGATAACCCCAAGGTCCAGCAGGAAGTGCTGATCACTCCGGGGCGCAATGGCGCCGCGAAAGTGGGCCAGTTCGTCGAGGTGAAAATCACCCACTGGCCCACTGCGCGCTTCCAGCCACAGGGCGATATCGTTGAAGTGGTCGGCAACTACATGGCGCCGGGCATGGAGATCGATGTTGCGCTGCGCACCTACGATATCCCTCACGTCTGGCCTGAGGCTGTGCTCAAAGAAGCCGCCAAGCTCAAGCCGGAAGTCGAAGAAAAAGACAAAGAGAAGCGCATCGACCTGCGTCATCTGCCGTTCGTCACCATTGACGGCGAAGATGCCCGCGACTTCGACGATGCGGTCTACTGCGAAGCCAAGCCTGGCAAACTGCGCCTGTTCTCCGGCGGCTGGAAGTTGTTCGTCGCGATTGCCGACGTGTCCAGCTACGTGAAGATCGGTTCGGCCCTGGACAACGAAGCCCAGGTGCGCGGCAACTCGGTGTACTTCCCCGAGCGCGTCATCCCGATGCTGCCTGAGCAGCTGTCCAACGGCCTGTGCTCCCTGAACCCGAAAGTCGACCGTTTGGCCATGGTGTGCGAGATGACCATCTCGAAAACCGGCGAAATGACCGACTACCAGTTCTACGAAGCGGTGATTCACTCCCAGGCGCGCCTGACCTACAACAAGGTCAGCACCATCCTGGAACAGCCGAAAACCAGCGAAGCCAAGGCCCTGCGCGGTGAGTACGGGCATGTCGTGCCGCACCTCAAGCAGCTCTACGCGCTGTACAAGGTGCTGTTGGGCGCTCGTCACGTGCGTGGCGCGATCGACTTTGAAACTCAGGAAACCCGGATTGTCTTCGGTTCCGAGCGCAAGATCGCCGCAATCACCCCGACCACGCGCAACGATGCTCACAAGCTGATCGAGGAATGCATGCTGGCGGCCAACGTGGCCACCGCAGAGTTCCTCAAAAAGCACGAGATTCCTGCGTTGTACCGGGTGCACGACGGCCCGCCGCCGGAGCGTCTGGAGAAGCTGCGCGCGTTCCTCGGTGAGCTCGGCCTGTCCCTGCACAAAGGCAAGGACGGCCCGACGCCGAAGGACTACCAGGCTCTGCTCGCGAGCATCAAGGACCGTCCGGATTACCACGTGATCCAGACCGTCATGCTGCGCTCCCTGAGCCAGGCGGTGTACAGCGCTGATAACCAGGGCCACTTCGGCCTGAATTACGAGGCGTACACCCACTTCACCTCGCCGATTCGCCGTTACCCGGACTTGCTCACGCACCGGGCGATCCGCAGCGTGATCCATTCCAAGCAGAACACCCCGCACGTCAAGCGTGCTGGTGCCATGACCATTCCGAAGGCACGGATCTATCCGTACGACGAAGCGGCCCTGGAACAGTTGGGCGAGCAGTGCTCCATGAGCGAGCGCCGTGCCGACGAAGCCACCCGCGACGTAGTGAACTGGCTCAAGTGCGAGTTCATGAAAGACCGCGTGGGCGAGTCGTTCCCGGGTGTGATCACTGCCGTGACCGGTTTTGGTTTGTTCGTCGAGCTGACCGACATCTACGTCGAGGGCCTGGTGCACGTCACCGCCTTGCCGGGTGACTACTACCACTTCGACCCTGTGCATCACCGCCTGGCGGGTGAGCGCACCGGTCGCAGCTTCCGTCTGGGCGATACCGTTGAAGTGCAGGTCATGCGCGTCGACCTCGACGAGCGCAAGATCGATTTCGGTATGCCTGACAAGCCGGCTGAACCGACTGGCCGTAAAAAACGTGGCAGCGAAACTGCAGCCCCGGCCAGCAAAGGCAAAGGTGCTCCTGCGAAAGCAGCGGTCGCCGAGCCTGCGCCAGCCAAGCCTGCGCGTCGTTCGTCTGCCAAGGACAAGGCCCCCGAAGCCTACCGCCCTAGCGATGCCGCGGCGAAAAACGCCGAGCTGCGCAAGAGCCGCGAGTTGAAGCAGCAGTTGCTCAACGAAGCCAAAAGCGGTGGTAAAGCGGCGTCTGGGGGAAAGTCCCGCGAGGCGGAAAAGCCGTCGAGCAAGCCGAGTAAACACCGTAAAGGCCCGCCAAAAGCGGGTTCGGCCCCCGCGAAAAGCGGCGGGTCGCGCAAACCTAAGGCCAAGTCATGAGTCTGGAAAAAATCTACGGCGTACACGCCGTAGAAGCATTGCTGCGTCACCACCCGAAACGCGTCAAGCAGGTGTGGTTGGCAGAAGGCCGCAGTGAGCCGCGTGTTCAAGCGCTGGTCGAACTGGCCAATCAGAACAAAGTTGCCATCGGCCAGGCCGAGCGGCGCGAGATGGACGTCTGGGTCGAAGGCGTTCACCAGGGCGTGGTAGCCGACGTCAGTCCAAGCCAGGTCTGGGGCGAAGCGATGCTCGACGAGCTGCTCGACCGCACCGAAGGCGCACCGCTGTTGCTGGTGCTCGACGGCGTGACCGATCCGCACAACCTCGGCGCCTGCCTGCGTTCGGCGGATGCTGCCGGTGCGTTGGCGGTGATCGTGCCTAAAGACAAGTCGGCAACCTTAACGCCTGTCGTGCGTAAAGTCGCCTGCGGTGCGGCGGAAGTGATTCCGTTGGTGGCCGTGACCAACCTGGCGCGCACCCTGGAGAAACTCCAGCAGCGCGGCCTGTGGGTCGTGGGTACGGCGGGGGAGGCCGAGGTCAGCATTTATGACCAGGACCTCACCGGCCCGACCATCCTGATCATGGGTGCCGAAGGCAAGGGCATGCGCCGCCTGACCCGTGAGCATTGCGATTACCTGGTGCACCTGCCGATGGCCGGTAGCGTCAGCAGCCTCAACGTTTCAGTCGCAACGGGCGTCTGCCTGTTCGAAGCCCAGCGCCAGCGTGGCGCCAAGGCCAAAGCCAAGAAATAAGGCTTAAGAGCTACGCAAGACCCTGTGGGAGCCGGGCTTGCCCGCGATGGCGGTGTGTCAGTCAGCAGAGATGTTGCCTGTGCCATTGTCATCGCAGGCAAGCCAGCTCCCACATTGTTTTGTGTTTGTCTTGATTCTGCGTTGTTCAAATAATCACCAATCACCTTGCACCCTTTCTCCCCCTTCTCTACAATTGCGCCCCTTGCCTTCATGGCAGGCACGCATGTGCCTCCCTTCGGCAAGATCCATAAGTGTCATTCACTCCTTGTCTGACCGTTTTTGAGCGGCAGGCTACAACCCGTAAGGAGCATTCATGCGTCATTACGAAATCATCTTTTTGGTCCACCCGGATCAAAGCGAGCAAGTCGGCGGCATGGTAGAGCGTTACACCAAGCTGATCGAAGAAGACGGCGGCAAAATCCACCGTCTGGAAGATTGGGGCCGTCGTCAACTGGCCTACGCAATCAACAATGTTCACAAGGCTCACTACGTGATGCTGAACGTTGAGTGCACTGGCAAGGCCCTGGCCGAGCTGGAAGACAACTTCCGCTACAACGATGCAGTGATCCGTAACCTGGTCATCCGTCGCGAAGAAGCCGTTACCGGCCAATCCGAGATGCTCAAGGCTGAAGAAAACCGCAGTGAGCGCCGTGAGCGTCGCGACCGTCCTGAGCACGAAGGCGCTGAAAGCGCTGATAGTGATGACAGCGACAACAGCGATAACGCTGACGAGTAATCCACGGACCTTTTAAGGAGCCTATCAAATGGCACGTTTCTTCCGTCGTCGTAAATTCTGCCGCTTCACCGCTGAAGACGTGAAGGAGATCGATTACAAAGATCTCAACACTCTGAAAGCCTACGTATCCGAGACCGGCAAAATTGTTCCAAGCCGCATCACCGGTACCAAAGCTCGTTATCAGCGTCAGCTGGCCACCGCTATCAAGCGCGCCCGCTTCCTGGCCCTGCTGGCCTACACCGACAGCCACGGCCGCTGAGACCGGGCAGTCGACAAGTAGTAAGGGATTGAATGCATGCGCGCCTTAGCTGAGTTCATCATGCGCGGTCGTGTGCAGGCCACTCTGGTAGTGGCTGGATGTGCAGCATTGCCGTTGTTGTATTGGTTGGGTGCTGCCGCGGGTTGCCTTGTGCTTCTGCGGCGCGGTTTGAAGGACGCCCTTGGCGTTCTTGCCCTGGGAATACTGCCGGCCTTGGTCTGGTGGTTGAAATTCGATGATCCACGGGTACTTCTGGTACTGCTCGGTTCATCGACCCTTGCGTTGGTTTTGCGCGCAAGTGAGTCCTGGGTCCGTACGCTGCTGGTCAGCGTGGCATTGGGGTTGGTGTATTCACTGGCGCTTGGCGCGGCTTTCCGCCCGCAAATCGAGGCGCTGGCGCAGGAGATCATAAAGATCCTGCCGCTGGCCCTCGGGGATCTCTACCAGCAGTTATCGGTAGAGGAGCGAGCGCGCTTTGCGTCAGTGGTTGCACCGATGCTTACCGGCCTGATAGCGGCACTGTTGCAGATTGTCAGCTTGCTGAGCCTGATTCTTGGGCGTTACTGGCAGGCGTTGTTGTATAACCCGGGTGGTTTTGGTCGCGAGTTTCGCAGTATCAGAATCCCCGCTGGACCGGCGATGTTGCTGCTGGCGTTCATGGTGGTCGGGCCGACTTTTGGCCTGGCGCTGTTGGTGCCGTTGTGCAGCGTACCGCTGGTATTCGCCGGCCTGTCCCTGATTCATGGGCTGGTGGCGCAAAAGCGACTGGGCAGATTCTGGCTGGTGGGGTTGTACGTGACGCTGTTGCTGTTCATGCAGCTGATCTATCCGTTACTCGTGGTCTTGGCCATTGTCGACGGCCTGATTGATTTTCGCGGTCGTCTGGCGCCGAAAGACGCCGATAACGCGAACGGTGAAGGTTAAAAGTTAGAGGATTTTCACATGCAACTGATCCTTCTGGAAAAAGTCGCCAACCTGGGCAACCTGGGCGACAAAGTGAACGTTAAGGCCGGCTACGGTCGTAACTACCTGCTGCCATACGGCAAAGCCACCGCTGCAACCGCTGCCAACCTGGCTGCGTTTGAAGAGCGTCGTGCTGAGCTGGAAAAAGCAGCAGCAGACAAAAAAGCTTCGGCCGAAACTCGCGCTGCCCAACTGGCTGAGCTGGAAGTGACTATCACTGCCACCGCCGGTGACGAAGGCAAGCTGTTCGGTTCGATCGGCACCCACGACATCGCTGATGCACTGACCGCCTCCGGCGTTGAAGTGCAGAAGAGCGAAGTTCGTCTGCCGAACGGCACCATCCGCAACGTTGGCGAATTCGATGTAGCCGTGCACCTGCACGCTGAAGTCGAAGCAACCGTACGCGTTGTTGTGGTAGCAGCTTAAGCAACACCTAACTGACTGGCACCTCGCGTGCCAGGCAGTTAACATCGGGCACGATCCTGTTCACAGGTCGTGCCTTTTGTTTTTCTGTAGCCCCAGATTCTCCAACTATTCCAAGTGGCCATGAACGATATCTCCGCTCCTGAGCAATATGACCTGCAAACCGCTGCCCTGAAGGTGCCGCCGCATTCCATCGAGGCCGAACAGGCCGTGCTCGGTGGCTTGATGCTGGACAACAACGCCTGGGAACGCGTGCTGGATCAAGTCTCGGACGGCGATTTCTACCGTCATGACCACCGCCTGATCTTCCGTGCCATTGCCAAGCTGGCCGACCAGAACTCACCGATCGACGTGGTGACCCTGGCCGAGCAGTTGGACAAGGAAGGCCAGACGTCCCAAGTGGGCGGCCTGGGTTACCTGGGCGAGCTGGCGAAAAACACGCCATCGGTCGCCAACATCAAGGCGTATGCGCAGATCGTCCGTGCGCGGGCCACGTTGCGCCAGTTGATCGGCATCGCCACCGAGATCGCCGACAGTGCATTCAACCCGGAAGGCCGCACTGCCGAAGAGATTCTCGACGAAGCCGAACGGCAGATCTTCCAGATCGCCGAGGCCCGGCCTAAAACCGGCGGCCCGGTCAGCGTCAACGACTTGCTGACCAAGGCCATCGACCGTATCGACACCTTGTTCAACACCGACAACGCCATCACCGGCCTGTCCACCGGCTACACCGACCTCGACGGCATGACCAGCGGCCTGCAGCCAGCCGACTTGATCATCGTCGCCGGCCGTCCGTCCATGGGTAAAACCACCTTCGCCATGAACCTGGTGGAAAACGCCGTGTTGCGCAGCGACAAGGCCGTACTGGTTTATTCCCTGGAGATGCCAGGCGAATCGCTGATCATGCGTATGTTGTCGTCCCTGGGCCGCATCGACCAGACCAAGGTGCGTGCCGGCCGCCTGGAAGACGACGACTGGCCGCGGCTGACCTCGGCGGTCAACCTGCTCAACGATCGCAAGCTGTTTATCGATGACACCGCGGGCATCAGTCCGTCGGAAATGCGCGCGCGTACCCGACGCCTGGTGCGTGAGCACGGCGATATTGCCCTGATCATGATCGACTACCTGCAGTTGATGCAGATCCCGGGTTCCAGCGGTGACAGCCGGACCAACGAGATTTCCGAGATTTCCCGCTCGTTGAAAGCCCTGGCCAAGGAATTCAACTGCCCGGTGGTTGCCCTGTCGCAGCTCAACCGATCTCTTGAGCAGCGTCCGAACAAACGCCCGATCAACTCCGACTTGCGGGAATCCGGAGCGATCGAGCAGGATGCTGACGTGATCATGTTCGTATACCGGGACGAGGTGTATCACCCGGAAACCGAGCATAAAGGCATCGCTGAAATCATTATCGGTAAACAGCGTAACGGGCCAATCGGCACCACGCGCCTGGCCTTCATCGGTAAATACACCCGCTTCGAGAACCTGGCGCCGGGCAGCTATAACTTCGAAGACGAGTAAAAGCGCTGCCCGCCAATTCCGACTGCAAAGGTCGGAATTGGTCAAATTTTGTGCTATATTCCGCGCCCGCGATTTTTCATCTCAACACCGGTCACCGTCATGCAAACAGCCAAGCCGTTATTTGACTATCCCAAGTACTGGGCCGAATGTTTCGGTCCTGCGCCATTCCTGCCGATGAGCAGGGAGGAGATGGATCAGCTTGGCTGGGATTCATGCGACATCATCATCGTCACCGGTGACGCGTACGTGGACCATCCGTCGTTCGGCATGGCAATCATCGGCCGGCTGCTGGAGTCCCAGGGCTTTCGCGTCGGGATCATTGCCCAGCCCAACTGGCAGTCCAAAGACGACTTCATGAAGCTCGGCGAGCCGAACCTGTTCTTCGGCGTCGCGGCCGGCAACATGGACTCGATGATCAACCGCTACACCGCCGACAAGAAAATCCGCTCCGATGACGCCTACACCCCAGGCGGCATGGCCGGCAAACGTCCGGACCGCGCGAGCCTGGTCTACAGCCAGCGCTGCAAGGAAGCCTACAAGCACGTGCCGATCGTGCTCGGCGGCATCGAAGCCTCCCTGCGCCGCATCGCCCACTACGACTACTGGCAGGACCGTGTACGCAACTCGATCCTGATCGACGCCTGCGCCGATATCCTGCTGTACGGCAATGCCGAGCGGGCCATCGTCGAAGTCGCCCAGCGCCTGTCGTGGGGCCACAAGATCGAAGACATCACCGACGTGCGCGGCACCGCGTTCATTCGCCGTGACACGCCTGAAGGCTGGTACGAGGTGGACTCCACCCGTATCGACCGTCCGGGCAAGATCGACAAGATCATCAACCCGTACGTGAACACCCAGGACACCCAGGCCTGCGCCATCGAGCAGGAAAAGGGCCCGGTGGAAGATCCGGAAGAGGCCAAGGTGGTACAGATCCTGGCAAGCCCGCGCATGACCCGTGACAAGACCGTGATCCGTCTGCCGTCCGTGGAAAAAGTCCGTGGCGACTCGGTGCTGTATGCCCACGCCAACCGCGTGCTCCACCTGGAAACCAACCCGGGCAACGCCCGCGCGCTGGTACAGAAGCACGGCGAAGTGGATGTGTGGTTCAACCCGCCGCCCATTCCCATGACTACCGAAGAAATGGACTACGTGTTCGGCATGCCTTACGCCCGTGTTCCACACCCGGCGTACGGCAAGGAAAAGATCCCGGCCTACGACATGATCCGCTTCTCGGTGAACATCATGCGTGGCTGCTTCGGCGGCTGCACCTTCTGCTCGATCACCGAGCACGAAGGCCGGATCATCCAGAACCGTTCCGAAGAGTCGATCATTCGCGAAATCGAAGAGATCCGCGACAAGGTGCCAGGCTTCACCGGCGTCATTTCCGACCTCGGCGGCCCGACCGCGAACATGTACCGCATTGCCTGCAAGAGCCCGGAAATCGAATCCGCGTGCCGCAAGCCATCCTGCGTGTTCCCGGGCATCTGCCCGAACCTGAACACCGACCACTCGTCGTTGATCCAGCTGTACCGCAGCGCCCGTGCGTTGCCGGGTGTGAAGAAGATCCTGATCGCTTCCGGCCTGCGCTACGACCTCGCGGTCGAGTCGCCGGAGTACGTGAAGGAGCTGGTGACCCACCACGTCGGTGGTTACCTGAAGATCGCCCCGGAACACACCGAGGAAGGTCCGCTCAACCAGATGATGAAACCGGGCATCGGCAGCTATGACAAGTTCAAGCGCATGTTCGAGAAGTACACCAAGGAAGCGGGCAAGGAGCAGTACCTGATTCCTTACTTCATCGCCGCCCACCCGGGCACCACCGATGAAGACATGATGAACCTGGCCCTGTGGCTCAAGGGCAACGGCTTCCGCGCCGACCAGGTGCAGGCGTTCTACCCGTCGCCAATGGCCACCGCCACGGCGATGTACCACTCGGGCAAGAACCCGCTGCGCAAGGTCACCTACAAGAGCGACGCGGTGACCATCGTCAAGAGCGAAGAACAGCGCCGCCTGCACAAGGCCTTCCTGCGCTACCACGACCCGAAGGGCTGGCCGATGCTGCGTGAAGCATTGACTCGCATGGGCCGTGCAGACCTGATCGGGCCGGGCAAGGAGCAACTGATCCCGTTGCACCAACCGTCCACCGACAGCTACCAGAGCGCCCGTCGCAAAAACTCGACGCCGGCTGGCAGCCACAAGGTTGCGAAGGAAACCACCACCAGGATCCTCACCCAGCATACCGGCTTGCCGCCCCGTGGCAGTGACGGCAGCAACCCGTGGGACAAGCGCGAGCAAGCCAAGGCCGCGGCCATGGCGCGCAACAAGCAGGCCGCCAAGGAGCGCACCGACGCCGCCAAGGGCAAAGGCAAGAAGCCAGCCCGCAAGCCGGTGGTGCCGCGTTGATCGTCGCCTGAAACGCAAAACGCCAGCCTCGTGCTGGCGTTTTGCTTTCTAGCGGGTGGGTAGCCTGTTTGTTAAGGTGGCGCCCATTCGAGCGCCATCGCAGGCAAGCCAGCTCCCACATGTGACCGGGTTTCAGCATGAGAATGCGGTCGAATGTGGGAGCGGGCTTGCTCGCGAAAGCGCCAGTTCAGACACCACCCATTTCAAGGAAGAACACCCCCATGAGCAGCCCCCTGCTTGGCATCGGCATGGACTCCAACCGCTCCCAGTTCATGGCCCGCCAGCGCATCGAAAGCCAGATCAACCTGCCACGCCTGTTTGCTGCCATCGACGCCGACCCAGGCATCGTGGGGGCGGGTGTGGTGTATATCGATGCCGACTTCAACGTCGTCACCCTGCGCGAATTCCAACCCATCTGCAGCATTGCGCCCAAACGCGTGATCCTGCGGGAAGCGCAGCGGTACATAGCGCCGGCGCAGTTCGCCCAGCAGGTGCAAGACAATCCCCGTGAATCGCGGCTGGTGGGTGAAGCGATCAACACCACGCTGTCGTGTGCCGGTGCAGTCATCGGCTGGGTAGTGGTACTCAGCGGCTCTGTCGCGATACCGTTTTCGGCGGGTGCCAGTACGGTGGTCGCAGCCCTCGGCTACACCGCTGCGGCAGCCAGTACCGTTCAGTGTTTTGCCGGTGGCTACCGGACCGTCAACGAAATAAGAAATCCGTCGCGCAACGACGAGCTCGACGGCGAGGAATGGTATCAATACACGATGATCGCGTTGGACGCCGCATCGTTGGTCGGAGTCGGTGCATCGTCACTCACCACCCTCAAGCTGGTCCGGCTGAATAGGGCGACCACCGGCAAAAGTGTTCGGGAGGTACTGAAAGGCTTGAATCGACAAGAGCGCGCCAAACTGACCAAGGAGTTGCTGAGCATTAACGACCCTCGCTTGAGCTCGAAGATGCTCAAGTTGCGACAGTTGTCAGGTGAGCTGCCCAAGCGCTTCACGCCCACACAGGTCAAGCACGCAACGGTCACGCAAATACAGGATGCGTTGGGCGCCTCGATTGGCTTCACGGGCAGTGCGCTTTCCGGGAATGTCCGAACCATTGCCGTAGGTCTATACGAGGAGATTGAGCAATGAACCAAGCACCGAGCATTCGTGCCTTTCTATCCCGGTACTTTCCGGTTTTCATGGGGGCGATATTTGCAGCGGTATTTTCCCTGGTCTTCGCGGTGCCTTTGTTTTTTGACAGCTATTTCCGGGACCTTCCCCTGGCGGATAACGCCAAGTACTCCTTTCTCGGCGGAATCGCTCTGACGTTGGTCATCGTGCACTGCAACTTCATGATCGCCCGCGGACGCCCGCAATGGGTGTGGCCGCTGGTGGTGTTGCTGGGGCTTTGTCTTGTGTGTGTGCTGCCCACGATCGAGTACCGACCGCATCCATTTATTTATGGCATGAGCGTGCTGTTGCCGTTGCTGGCGCTGCTGGTGCTTAACAGCAAGCGCCACCGCGAAATGCGCCAGAAACTGGTCGAAGTTCGCCACCTGCGTGAAGCCGTGATCGCCAGGCACAAAGCCCGTTGACTGGGTAGATTCACCACCCACCCTCACACTCCCGCCACAAATATGTGCAACCCTCGCACCACGACGGCAGCCATCGCGCCGTTTTGGTGCTGTACTGCACCGGGTCCCACGATAAAGCGCAATGACCACTGCTCTGGCATAAGTCTTGCGCGCTTTGTTTCCATGCCCTGGCTCGCAGGAGGCCGCCGTGTCGATTCATGTCGCGTTGCACCACGTTACGCATTACCGCTACGACCGCGCGGTCGAACTCGGCCCACAGATTGTTCGTCTGCGTCCGGCGGCCCATAGCCGCACGCGGATTCTTTCCTACGCGCTGAAGGTGCTGCCGGAACAGCACTTCATCAATTGGCAGCAAGATCCCCAGGGCAATTACCTGGCGCGTCTGGTGTTCCCGGAAAAAACTGACGAGCTGCGCATCGAAGTCGACTTGGTCGCGGAGATGGCGGTATTCAATCCGTTCGATTTCTTCCTGGAACCCTACGCCGAAAAAATCCCTTTCAGCTACGCCGCCGATGAGCAGCGCGAGCTGGCGCCGTACCTCGAAACATTGCCGCTGACCCCGAGATTCGCCGCGTATCTGGCGGGTATCGACCGCACGCCGTTGCCGGCAGTGGATTTCCTGGTGGGTCTGAATCAGCGCCTGGCCGCCGATATCGGCTACCTGATCCGCATGGAGCCGGGGGTACAAACACCGGAATTCACCCTGGAAAACGCCTCCGGTTCCTGCCGGGATTCGGCGTGGTTGCTGGTGCAACTGCTGCGCAACCTTGGGTTGGCGGCACGGTTTGTGTCGGGCTATCTGATCCAGCTGACCGCCGACGTCAAAGCCCTCGACGGCCCATCCGGCACCGAGGTGGATTTCACCGACCTGCACGCCTGGTGCGAAGTGTATTTGCCCGGCGCCGGCTGGATCGGCCTCGATGCCACCTCCGGTTTGTTCGCCGGTGAAGGTCATATCCCGTTGGCCTGTAGTCCTGATCCTTCTTCCGCGGCGCCCATCAGCGGCCTGGTGGAACCCTGCGAGTGCGAATTTACCCACGAGATGTCCGTGGAACGGATTTGGGAAGCCCCCAGGGTTACCAAGCCCTACACCGAAGAGCAGTGGCTGGCGATCCAGGCCCTGGGCCGGCAGATCGACGGTGACCTGCACAAGGACGACGTACGCCTTACCATGGGCGGCGAACCCACCTTCGTTTCCATCGACGACCCCGACGGCGCCGAATGGAACACCGCCGCCCTGGGCCCGGACAAACGCCGGCTGTCCGCCGAGCTGTTCCAGCGCATGCGCAAGCACTACGCACCCAAGGGCCTGGTGCATTTCGGCCAGGGCAAGTGGTACCCCGGCGAGCAACTGCCGCGCTGGTCCCTCAACTGCTACTGGCGCCGCGACGGCGTGCCGATCTGGCACAACAGCGCGCTGATCGCCGATGAGCAGGAAAGCTATGGCGCCGACGGCGTGATGGCCGGGCGTTTTCTGGCCAGCGTTGCCGAGCGCCTGAAACTGCCCGCGCAGTTTGTATTCCCGGCCTACGAAGACAATTTCTATTACCTGTGGCGCGAAGGCGCCTTGCCGCAAAACGTCAGCGCCGAAGATCCGCGCCTTGAGGACAAGCTTGAGCGCGAGCGCCTGCGCAAGGTCTTCAGCCAGGGCCTGGATAAAGTCATCGGCCAGGTGCTGCCGCTGGCACGCACGGCGGCCAATGACCGCTGGCAGAGCGGGCGCTGGTACCTGCGGGACAACCATTGCCGCCTGGTGCCGGGCGATTCACCGTTGGGTTATCGCCTGCCACTGGCCTCGCAACCGTGGGTAACGGCGGCGGACTATCCGTTCGTGCACCCCACCGATCCCAATCAGGACCTGGCAGACCTGCCGACCACCTCGCAACTGCAAAGCTATGGCGAGGCAGCTGCCAGCCAAGACCGTATCCCGAAGATCGACGAGTCTGCCGACTGGCTGACCCGCACCGCCCTGTGCGCCGAGGCACGGGACGGCCGCTTGTACCTGTTCATGCCGCCGCTGGAACGGGTCGAGGATTACCTGGAACTGGTGGCCGCCATCGAAGCCACCGCCGAAGAACTGCATTGCCCGGTGTTGCTGGAGGGTTATGAGCCGCCGAGCGACCCACGCCTGAGCAACTTCCGGGTGACGCCGGATCCGGGTGTGATCGAGGTCAACGTGCAGCCGTCCGCCACCTGGGACGAGTTGGTGGAACGCACCGAGTTTCTCTACGAAGAAGCCCGGCAAACCCGCCTCACCACAGAAAAATTCATGATCGACGGGCGCCACACCGGCACCGGCGGCGGTAACCACTTTGTGCTCGGTGGCGCTACGCCCAAGGATTCGCCGTTCCTGCGGCGTCCCGATCTGCTGCGCAGCCTGATCAGCTATTGGCATAACCATCCGTCATTGTCCTACCTGTTTTCCGGCCTGTTCATCGGCCCGACTTCCCAGGCACCACGGGTCGACGAAGCGCGCAACGATGCGCTGTATGAGCTGGAAATCGCCTTCGCGCAGATGCCCGAAGCGGGCGAAGAATGCCCGCCATGGTTGGTGGACCGCCTGCTGCGCAACCTGCTGATCGACGTCACTGGCAATACCCACCGCGCCGAGTTCTGCATCGACAAGCTCTACTCGCCGGACGGTGCCACCGGCCGCCTGGGCCTGCTGGAATTGCGTGCCTTTGAAATGCCGCCCCACGCCCGCATGAGCCTGACCCAACAATTGCTGCTGCGGGCACTGGTCGCGCGGTTCTGGCGTGAACCCTATGCGCCGCCGAAGCTGGCGCGCTGGGGCACAGAGCTGCATGACCGCTTCCTGCTGCCGCACTTTATCGAGCAGGATTTTGCCGACGTGATCGTCGAGCTGAACGCTGCCGGTTATCCGCTGCGGGCCGAATGGTTTGCCGCGCACCTGGAGTTCCGTTTTCCCAAGGTCGGTGACTACGCCGTCAGCGGCATCGAACTGGAATTGCGCCAGGCCCTTGAGCCCTGGCATGTGCTGGGCGAAGAGGGCGCGGTGGGCGGTACGGTGCGTTACGTGGATTCGTCCCTGGAGCGCCTGCAGGTCAAGTTGAGTGGCCTGCCGCCCCAGCGTTACCTGCTGACCTGCAATGGCATCCCGGTGCCGCTGCAACCCACCGGGCGCGTCGGCGAGTTTGTGGCTGGCGTGCGTTATCGCGCCTGGCAACCGGCCAACTGCCTGCAGCCAACGATCCCGGTGCATGCGCCACTGGTGTTCGATCTTTTGGATACGTGGATGCAGCGCTCGCTGGGCGGTTGCCAGTACCATGTCGCCCACCCGGGCGGGCGCAATTACGACAGCCTGCCGGTGAATGCCAATGAAGCTGAAAGCCGGCGGATGGCGCGGTTTTTCCGCTTGGGACACAGCCCCGGGAAATTGCCGGTGCCGAGTGTGGTGATCAATGATGAATTGCCGATGACCCTGGATTTGCGGCGCTTCCCCAATAAGAATGACTAAATGCGATTCAAAATGTGGGAGCAGGGTTTGTGTGGGAGCTGGCTTGCCTGCGATAGCATCACCTCGGTTTAACAGAGACTCCGAGGTGCTTGCATCGCAGGCAAGCCAGCTCCCACACAAGCCTGCTTGCACACTGGATTTGCAGTGTTTGTAAATTAATCTGACTTCCCTTGCCTCTGCCGAGCGTTCCATGCCCGACTTGCTCGACCGTTACCCGCTGACCGCGGGCACTTATCACGAACTGCTGGACGACAGCGGCGCGGTTCGCGCCCATTGGCAGCGGCTGCTCGATCACTTGCAACGCAGCACCCCGGCGCAACTGGCCCAGCGCCAAGCCTTGCTGACTCGGCAGATACAGGAAAACGGCGTGACCTACAACGTCTACGCCGACCCCAAGGGCGCCGATCGTCCCTGGGAGCTGGACCTGCTGCCCCACGTGCTGGCCGCCGATGAATGGAAGCAACTTGCCGCCGGCATCGCCCAGCGTGCGCGCCTGCTGAATGCAGTACTGGCCGACCTCTACGGCCCGCAACGCCTGATCGCCGAAGGCTTGCTGCCGGCAGAACTGGTGTTCGGCCATAACAATTTCCTGTGGCCGTGCCAGGGCATCCAGCCGCCCGACGGCGCGTTCCTGCACCTGTACGCCGTGGACCTGGCGCGTACGCCGGATGGCCGCTGGTGGGTCACCGCCGACCGGACCCAGGCCCCGTCCGGCGCCGGTTATGCTTTGGAAAACCGCACCATCGTGTCCCGCGCCTTCCCGGACCTTTACCGCGACTTGCAGGTGCAGCACCTCACCGGGTTCTTCCGCACCCTGCAGGAAACCCTGGCCCGCCAGGCGCCGAGCGACGACCAGCCACCGCTGATCGTGCTGCTGACCCCGGGCCGTTTCAACGAAAGCTATTTCGAGCATCTGTACCTCGCCCGCCAGCTTGGCTACCCGCTGGTGGAAGGCGGCGACGTGACCGTGCGCGACGCCACGGTGTACCTCAAGACCCTCAGCGGCCTGCGCCGGGTGCACGCGATCATGCGCCGCCTGGACGACGACTTCTGCGACCCGCTGGAACTGCGCACCGACTCGGCCCTCGGCGTGCCCGGCCTGCTGGATGCCGTGCGCCAGGGCAATGTGCTGGTGGCCAACGCCCTGGGCAGTGGCGTGCTGGAATCCCCTGGCCTGTTGGGATTTCTGCCGAAGATCAATCAATTCCTGTTTGGCGAAGAACTGATCCTGCCGTCCATCGCCACCTGGTGGTGCGGTGAGCCGCCGGTGCTGGCCGAAGCCCTGGAGAAACTGCCGGAACTGCTGATCAAGCCGGCGTTTCCGTCGCAAAGCTTCACCCCGGTATTTGGCCGCGACTTGAACGACGAACAACGCGAGGCCCTGGCTGAGCGCATGCGCGCGCGGCCTTACGCCTATGTCGCCCAGGAACTTGCGCAGTTGTCCCAGGCGCCGGTCTGGCACACCGTTGACGATCACCTTCAGCACCGCGCCATCGGCATGCGTGTGTACGCCGTAGCCAGCGCCGACGGTTATCGGGTACTGCCCGGTGGCCTGACCCGTGTGGCCGCCGATGCCGATGCCGAAGTGGTGTCGATGCAGCGCGGCGGTGCGAGCAAGGACACCTGGGTGCTCGGCGAACGCGCCCATGGCACCGAGCAATGGCGCGCCCAGCGGGCCATCGGCGCCCATGACCTGGTGCGGCGCGATCCGTACCTGCCGTCGCGGGTGGTGGAAAACCTGTTCTGGTTTGGCCGCTATTGCGAGCGCTGTGATGACAGTGCGCGCTGGCTGCGGATCGTCCTCGCCCGCTATGTCGACGGAGACGACCCGCTGGCGCTGCAGGCGGCGGTTGAACTGGGTGAGAACCTGCGACTGTTGCCGGAGGAGGGCGAGTTGCCTGAGCGGCTTCAGGCGGCGTTGCTCGGTGACGACTGGCCGTCGAGCCTGCGGGCCAACTTGCAGCGCTTGCAGTGGGCGGCGTCCCAGGTGCGCGGCAAGCTGTCCCGGGAAAACTGGCAGGCGCTGGTGGAGTTGCAGCGCGAAGCCCTGGACCTGGAAAGCGAAGAGCCGGACTTCGGCGAACTGCTGGATTTCCTCAACCGCCTGGTGATGTCCCTGGCCGCGCTGTCGGGCTTTGCCCTTGACGACATGACCCGCGACGAAGGCTGGCGCTTCCTGATGATGGGCCGGCGCATCGAGCGCCTGCAGTTTCTCAGCAGCAGCCTGGCGGCGTTCCTGCGCGGCGTGGCGGTGTTCGATCAGGCCGGGCTGGAGTGGTTGCTGGAACTGGGCAACAGCAGCATCACCTATCGTTCGCGCTACCTCGCGGTACCGCAGCTGATTCCGGTGCTGGACCTGTTGCTGCTGGATGAGCAAAACCCTCACGCAGTGCTGTTCCAGCTGAAACTGGTGAGCCGCACCTTGCGTCGCTTGAATGACGATTTCGGCGTGCCCCGGGAAACCGGGCTGGCGCCGTTGGTGGAGCGCCTGGCGCGCTTTGACCTGGGCTGCCTGGAGAACCCGCTGTTCGGCGAGTCCAGTGTGCGTGCCGCGCTGGATGGCCTGGCCGACCTGCTGCAAGCGGTGGCCGATGAAAGTGGGCAAGTCTCCGACCGCCTGGCCTTGCGCCATTTTGCCCATGTGGACGATGTCAGCCAGCAAACGGTGTCTTTGTGATGAGTGCCCGCTACCAGATTTTCCACGATACCCACTACCACTACGACAGCCCGGTGTCCCTGGCCCAGCAGCTGGCGCACCTGTGGCCGCGGCCTTGCGCCTGGCAGCGCTGCAGCTCGCAGCAACTGGAGATCAGCCCCGAGCCGACCTCGCGCCGGGATGAACTGGATGTGTTCGGCAACCCGATCACCCGGCTGGCATTCGAGCGGCCCCATGATGAACTGCTGGTGAACGCCGGGCTGACAGTGGAGGTGTTGGCGCGGCCGCTGCTGGATTTCAGCCTGTCGCCGGCCTGGGACCAGACCCGCAACGGCCTGACCTACAGCAGCCAGCCGCTGTCGGCCGAAGTGATCGAGGCGTGCCGCTATCGGTTCGAATCGCCCTATGTGCATTTGAAGAAAAGCTTCGTCGAGTTCTCCGAAGACTGTTTCCCGGCTGGTCGTCCGTTGCTGTTGGGTGTGCAGGCGCTGATGCAGAAGATCTTCAGCGAATTTACTTTCGATGCCGAAGCCACCCAGGTCGCCACGCCGTTGGTGGAAGTGCTGGAGCGCCGGCGCGGCGTGTGCCAGGACTTCGCCCACCTGATGCTCGCGTGCCTGCGTTCCCGGGGCCTGGCGGCGCGGTATATCAGTGGTTACCTGCTGACCCAGCCACCGCCCGGCCAACCACGGTTGATCGGCGCGGATGCGTCCCACGCGTGGGTGTCGGTGTTTTGCCCGGTGTCGGGTTGGGTGGATTTTGACCCGACCAACAATGTGCAGCCGGCACTGGAACACATCACCCTGGCCTGGGGCCGGGACTTTTCCGATGTTTCGCCGTTGCGGGGGGTGATTCTGGGGGGAGGGAGCCATGACCCGGAAGTGCGGGTGACGGTGATGCCGCTGGAGTAATGCACAAGATCGTTCCCACGCTCCGCGTGGGAATGCCTGTTGTGACGCTCTGCGTCACCCTGCACATATCTCAAATCGGGACGCGGAGCGCCCCAGGATGCATTCCCACGCGGAGCGTGGGAACGATCACCTATTCAGCGTCTTTCGGTGCTTCGGTGTCGTCTGTAGCCACTGTACCTTCAGCATCCGGGTTCAGTGCACCGGCTTCTTCGTCGGCTGCAATTTTCTTGCGCTGCAGCTTTTCCTCTTTCTTCTGCTCTTTGGCCAAGTCTCTCTGACGTTTGGCGAAGGAGTAATTAGGTTTTGCCATGGGCGATCCTCTGGGGTCGAAGGTGAGGTTGAGCGGCGCGTATTCTGCCTTTAATCGCGTCCCAAGGGTTAATCGGGTTTTTGGTCCACCCATTTGGGCAGGACCAGCGGTTGCCAGGCATCCAGTACGTCAAGCAGCTCAGCCGGCGATTCGCTCATTTGCAGCATGGCACGATGCGGTGCCCGGACGAAGCCTTCGCCGACGATATGATCAAGAAAATCGGTCAACTTGCGGTAAAAACCGTTCACTTCGAGCAAACCCAGCGGTTTGCCGTGGTAGCCGAGCTGGCCCCAGGTCCAGACTTCGAACAGTTCTTCCAGGGTGCCCAGGCCGCCCGGCAGCGCAATAAAGGCGTCGCTCAGTTCGGCCATGCGCGCCTTGCGGGCGTGCATGCCGTCGACCACCTCCAGGCGGGTCAGGCCTTTGTGGCCGATTTCGAGGTTTTTCAGACTTTCGGGAATAATTCCGATCACCTCGCCGCCGGCTTCCAGCGCCGCATCGGCGACGATACCCATCAGGCCCACGGCGCCGCCGCCGTACACCAGGGTCAGCTTGCGCTCGGCCAGCGCGCGCCCGAGGGCCACGGCTGCTTCACGGTAGGCCGGGTTGGTGCCGCTGCTGGCACCGCAAAACACACAGACAGACTTCAAGGACATACCTGACTCCACTCAGTTGTGGCTAAAGAGTAAAGGCTGGCTTGCGTCTCTCAAAGGATTAAACCTCGCGTTGAGGTGTTTCGCAGGTGCCGCTGGCACCACAGGCATAGGCGGCAAGCAGGCTGCGGAACAGGCTATTGAGGTGCATGGCTGGAACTCCGGATGAGTGATGGACCGATCATAGGCCGGCACCCGCACTTTGGCCGGTAGATTGTGTCGATGAGTCTGATAGCCTAAAGTTGTATACAATCTGTTGATACAGATCATATGAAGTCCTGTCTGACTCAGGCACCCTTGTCGCAATATGCGTTTTTTAAACCCTGCCCTGGAGATTCACATGTTTGCCAAACTCGTTGCTGTTTCCCTGCTGACTCTGGCTAGCGGCCAGTTGCTTGCTGCAGAGTGCAAGGTCACTGTCGACTCCACTGACCAGATGTCCTTCAACACCAAGGCCATCGAAATCGACAAGAGCTGCAAGACGTTCACCGTTGAGTTGACCCACTCCGGCAGCTTGCCGAAAAACGTCATGGGCCATAACTGGGTGCTGAGTTCCGCCGCCGACATGCCTGGCATCGCCAGCGACGGCATGGCTGCCGGCATCGACAAGAACTACCTGAAAGACGGCGACACCCGCATCATCGCCCACACCAAGATCATCGGTGCCGGCGAGAAAGACTCCGTGACCTTCGATGTGTCGAAGCTGGCGGCAGGCACTGACTACGCGTTCTTCTGCTCGTTCCCAGGCCACATCTCGATGATGAAAGGCACTGTGACCCTGAAGTAAGCAATCTTCAGGCAAAAAAAAGCGCCCTTCGGGGCGCTTTTTTTGCCTGTAGGCAGGCTGCTCTTGTGGCGAGGGAGCTTGCTCCCGCTGGGCTGCGGAGCAGCCCCAATAAGCTCACCGCGTAGCATCAGAAAAAGCAGTAAGCAGGTTTCAGGGGCCGCTTCGCGCCCCAGCGGGAGCAAGCTCCCTCGCCACAGCAAGCCTTTTTGCCAGAATGAGCCGCTACGTCAGATCAGGGTGCAAACGGCATCACCCGCTTGTGCTCGGTCTTGCGATAGGTGTCGCAGATGATCTTGAAGGCCTCCTCGCGCACCGGCTCGCCGTGCAGGAACGCGTCGATCTCGGCATAGGTCACGCCATGGGACGCTTCGTCCGGCTTGCCCGGCGACAGGTCTTCCAGGTCGGCCGTCGGGATCTTCTCTACCAGCGATTCCGGAGCACCAAAGTGCCGGGCAATCGCGCGCACCTGGTTCTTCACCAGCCCGCTCAGCGGTGCCAGGTCGCAGGCGCCGTCACCGAACTTGGTGAAAAAGCCCATCACGGCTTCCGCCGCATGGTCGGTACCGATCACCAAACCACCGGCCGCGCCGGCGATGGTGTACTGCGCCACCATGCGCATGCGCGCCTTGGTGTTGCCCAGCACGAAGTCCCGGGAGACTGCGGCCTTGCCTTCAAACGCCGCCACTTCATTGGCCAGGGATTTCACCGCCGGGCCGATGTTCACTGCGTGGCGTTCGTCGGGTTCGATAAAGTCCACGGACGCCTGGGCGTCGTGTTCGTCGAACTGGGTTTCGTAGGGCAGGCGCACCGCGATAAAGCGGTACGCATCGTCACCCTTGGCAGCCCGCAACTCTTGCATTGCACGCTGGGCCAGCAGGCCGGCGGTCAGGGAGTCGACGCCGCCGCTGATGCCCAGCACCAACGTCTTGAGGCCTGAATTGAGCAGGCAATCCTGGATAAAGGTAACGCGCCGGGCGACCTCCGCCTCAAGGGCGGCCTGGTCCTTGAACGGTGGTTGGACCTTGAGCTGTTCAGCAATCTCGCGCTGTACGGCTTGCATGATTCACTCCTTGCTGGGTAGGGCAGGTACTTTGAAAACGTGGCGCAAATAGGCGACAAAGTTCGGATCGGTGCAGTGGGTCTTGCCCGCTTCATCGGAAATCTTCGCGACGGGCTGGCCATTACAGGCAGTCATTTTAAGCACGATGCTCATCGGTTCCACACCTGGAATATCACAGGTCAGGTTGGTGCCGATGCCGAAGCTCACATTGATCCGACCACGCAGCGCGCGGAAAATCTCCAGCGCCTTGGGCAGCGACAGGCTGTCGGAGAACACCAGGGTCTTGCTCATGGGCTCGATCCCCAGCTTGTGATAGTGGGCGATCGCCTTTTCGGCCCATTGCACCGGGTCACCGGAGTCGTGGCGCAGGCCGTCGAAGAGCTTGGCGAAGTACAGGTCGAAATCGCTGAGAAACGCATCGGTGGTGATGCAATCGGTCAGGGCGATGCCCAGCAGGCCACGGTACTCGCGCACCCAGCAGTCGAGGGCGGCGATCTGGCTGTCGATCAGGCGCGGGCCGAGTTGCTGGTGGGCCATGATCCATTCGTGGGCCATGGTGCCCAGCGGCTTCATGTTCAGCTCGCGGGCCAGGTGCACGTTGCTGGTGCCGACAAAACGCCCGGGGAAGTCGTGCTTGAGCACGTTCACCACTTCTTCCTGCACGCGGTAGGAGAAGCGTCGACGCGTGCCGAAATCCGCGACCTGCAGTTCGGACAGTTCTTCGACGCTGGCGTTGGCCGTCAGCCAGTCGAACTTGCGATACAGCTGCTCGCGGGCCTGTTCGAGGATCACGCTCTGGTAGCGATAGCGGTTACGCACTTCGCTGACGATGGCCAGCATCGGCACTTCAAACAGGATCACGTGCAGCCATGGCCCGCGCAGGCGGATAAACAGCTCACCGTTTTCGATACCGGTGTGCACGTAGCGCAGGTTGAAGCGAAACAGCCCGAGGAAACGCAGGAAATCCGGCTTCATGAAGCTGATGCGTTCCAGGAAGCCCAGTTGGTCGGGGCTCAGGCTCAGCTCGGCGAGGCGCTCGATCTGGTAGCGGATCTCCGCCAGGTACGGGCGCAGGTCTTCACTGTTGCGGCAACGAAACTCCCATTCAACTTCCACGTTCGGGTAGTTGTGCAGCACCGCCTGCATCATGGTCAGCTTGTAGAAGTCGGTGTCGAGCAGGTTCTGCACGATGCGATCGGCAAACACACTCTCGCTCATAACGGGAATCTCCAGATGGGTCGGCGATGGGCGCCGACCTTTACGCACAATTAAGGAATGGCGCTAGTGGCGCATAGACCTGTGCTGTTTTGCCAGTGTTTTTTCAGCTGGGCATGGTTGTTTGGCCCCTGGCGCCTTCGCGAGCAAGCCCGCTCCCACATTTGGAACGCATTTCAAATGTGGGAGCGGGCTTGCTCGCGAAGGCGGTATTGCAGGCGACGCGCCTCAATCAGACTCAACCTGCTCCATCATCCACTTCACAAAATCCCGCACCTTGGGCACTTCAGCCGAGTGCTCGGGGTAGGCCAGGTAATACGCATCCTGGCTCGGCATCGCGTGCTGCCAGGGGATCACCAGCTTGCCTTCTGCTAGCTCTTCTTCCACCAGAAACCTGGGCAGCAGCGCCACACCGCAGCCAACCTGTGCGGCGCGAATGCACATATAAAAGGTCTCGAAGCGCGGCCCATGGTAGCTGTGCTCGGTGTGATGACCCTGGGCGGCGAACCAGTCATGCCAGCCTTGCGGGCGCGAGGCGTTTTGCAGCAACACCAGTTCGCTCAGTTGCGTGGGATCGGTAAATGCTTGGGCGGGCAGGCTGTCGGGTGAGCACACGGGCACCAGTTCTTCGCTGAACAGCTTGAGGCTCTCGGTGCCGGGCCGTGAGCCCTGGCCAAAGTAGAAGGCCAGGTCGGCCTTGCCTTGCAGCAGCTCGTCGGGCTCCTGTTCGTTGCACAGGTCCAGGTGAATCTGCGGATGGCGCAGTCGCCAGCCCTTGAGGCGCGGCACCAGCCAGCGGGCGCCGAAGGTGTAGGGCGTGGACACCCGCAGCACTTCAGTCTCGCCGCCGTAGGAGCGCAGGTAATGGGTGGACATCTCCACCTGGGTGAGGATCTTGCGCACTTCCACCAGGTACAGATCGCCCGCCGGGGTCATCTGCAAGCGGCGGCGCACCCGGCGAAACAGCAGGTGCTGCAACAGTTCTTCCAGCTGCGCGACCTGTTTGCTGACAGCGCTCTGGGTGAGGTTCAGCTCTTCGGCGGCGCGGGTAAAACTCAGGTGGCGGGTGACCGCTTCGAAGCACTGCAGGGCGGTGATCGAGGGCAAATGTCTTTTATTCAGCACGGCACGCCTCTTTTTGTTCTTAGCATGAATAAACGGAATGATATCTCGCCTAATCGTCGTTTGTTGGCAAGTCTTGGGCCAGCTACAAATAAGGTCTGGATCGCCGCGACCGCTGGCGGCGCAAATTTCTGTTTGTAGATTGAAGGAGTGACCCATGGTTGCCGCATTGCTTGATCGTCTCGGGGTAAACCCGGCGCTGTACCAGTCGGGTAAACAACCCGTGCATTCGCCCATTGATGGCAGCCGGATTGCCAGTGTGCACTGGGAAGGCGCCGCCGAGGTGGAGCAGCAGGTCAGTCGCGCCGAGCATGCATTCGAGGCCTGGCGCAAGGTGCCGGCCCCCCGTCGTGGTGAGCTGGTGCGCCAGTTCGGTGACGTGTTGCGCGAGTACAAGGCCGACCTCGGCGAGCTGGTGTCGTGGGAAGCCGGCAAGATCACCCAGGAAGGTTTGGGTGAAGTGCAGGAAATGATCGACATCTGCGACTTCGCCGTCGGCCTGTCGCGCCAGCTGTACGGCTTGACCATCGCCTCCGAGCGTCCGGGCCACCACATGCGTGAAACCTGGCACCCGCTGGGCGTGGTTGGCGTGATCAGCGCCTTCAACTTCCCGGTCGCCGTATGGGCGTGGAACACCGCGCTGGCGCTGGTGTGCGGCAACGCAGTGATCTGGAAACCGTCGGAAAAAACCCCGCTTACCGCCCTGGCCTGCCAGGCACTGTTCGAGCGCGTACTGAAGAACTTCAGCGATGCGCCGCCGTACCTCAGCCAGGTGATCATCGGTGGCCGCGATGCCGGCGCCGCACTGGTGGATGACCCGCGTGTTGCGCTGATCAGCGCCACCGGCAGCACCCGCATGGGCCGCGAAGTAGCGCCGAAAGTCGCTGCACGTTTTGCCCGCAGCATTCTCGAACTGGGCGGCAACAACGCGATGATCCTCGGCCCAAGCGCCGACCTGGACATGGCCGTGCGCGCGATTCTGTTCAGCGCCGTCGGTACTGCCGGGCAGCGCTGCACCAGCCTGCGCCGCTTGATCGCCCATGAGTCGGTGAAGGAGGAAATCGTCACCCGCCTCAAGGCTGCGTATTCCAAAGTGCGCATCGGCCATCCGCTGGAAGGCAACCTGATCGGCCCGCTCATCGACAAGCACAGCTTCGAAAACATGCAGGACGCCCTGGAGCAGGCCTTGAGCGAAGGCGGCCGGGTGTTTGGCGGCAAGCGCCAGTTGGAAGACACGTTCCCCAACGCTTACTACGTGTCGCCGGCCATCGTGGAAATGCCGGAGCAGAGTGATGTGGTGTGCACCGAGACGTTCGCGCCGATTCTGTATGTGGTCGGCTATACCGATTTCGCTGAAGCGCTGCGCCTGAACAATGCGGTGCCACAAGGCCTGTCTTCGTGCATCTTTACCACTGACGTGCGCGAGGCCGAGCAGTTCATGTCGGCGGTAGGCAGTGACTGCGGGATCGCCAACGTCAACATCGGCCCGAGCGGCGCGGAGATTGGTGGCGCGTTTGGCGGTGAGAAAGAGACCGGTGGCGGGCGTGAGTCGGGCTCGGATGCATGGCGCGGGTACATGCGTCGCCAGACCAACACCGTGAACTACTCGCTGGAACTGCCGCTGGCCCAGGGCATTACCTTCGACTGAATCTCTGCTCGGAGTGCGGTCAATGTGGGAGCTGGCTTGCCTGCGATAGCATCACCCCGGTGTAACCGATACACCGAGGTGCCTGCATCGCAGGCAAGCCAGCTCCCACATTTGATCGGGTTCGCACATCAACAAAGTGGTTTGTTAGGTCTCATCGGAGTCTGGCAATGGCATTACGCGAAGCATGTTTGTGGGAACAACTCACTCCTGGCCGGCCGGATCGTGCCGCGCTCAAGGGCGAGGTAAAAGTGGATGTGTGCGTGATCGGCGCCGGCATCACCGGTTTGTCGGCAGCCATTCACTTGCTGGAGCAAGGAAAAAGTGTCGCCGTACTCGAGGCCCATCGCACCGGCCACGGTGGTTCGGGGCGCAACGTAGGGTTGGTCAATGCAGGGATGTGGATTCCCCCGGACGAGATCGAAGCCGGTTTTGGTACCGCGGTGGGCAGCCAGCTCAACCGCATGCTCGGCGCGGCACCGTCCCTGGTGTTCAGCCTGATCGACAAATACAACATCGACTGCCAACTGCGTCGCGAGGGCACCTTGCACATGGCGCACAACGCCCGTGGCGAGGCGGATTTGCGCAGCCGTGAAGAACAATGGAAGCGTCGTGGCGCACCGGTGGAGCTGTTGACCGGCGCTGCATGCGAACAAGCCACCGGTACCAAAAAGATCGCCGCCGCCTTGCTCGACCGGCGGGCCGGCACCTTGAACCCGATGGCCTACACCAGTGGTTTGGCCAATGCCGCCGTCGGGCTCGGCGGACAGTTGTTCGATCACTCCCCAGTCACCCAACTGGAACGCCAGGGCCAGCACTGGTCAGTGCAGACTGCCCAAGGCTCGGTGCAGGCCGAACAGGTGGTGATCGCCTCCAACGCCTACACCGAAGGCGAGTGGACCGAGCTGCGCCGCAACTTTTTCCCCGGTTATTACTATCAGGTGGCGTCGGCCCCTCTGACCGACGACGCCGCCCAACAAATCCTGCCCGGCGGCCAAGGCTCCTGGGACACTCGCCAGGTACTCAGCAGCATCCGCCGCGACGCCGAAGGCCGCCTGCTGCTCGGCAGCCTGGGCAACGGCAACCAGAAACCTGCGTGGTTCCTCAAGGCCTGGGCCGATCGGGTGCAACAGCACTACTTCCCGTACCTCAAACCGGTGCAGTGGGAGTGCACCTGGACCGGCTGCATCGCGTTCACCCCGGACCACTTGATGCGCCTGTTCGAGCCGGCGCCCGGGTTGGTGGCGGTCACCGGTTATAACGGGCGTGGGGTGACGACCGGCAGTGTCGTGGGCAAAGCCTTCGCGGATTATCTGTGTCACCAGGATCCACAGGCACTGCCGATCCCCTTTGCGCCGATGCAGCCGTTGGCCGGTGTGGGCCTGCGCAGCTGTTTGTACGAGGCGGGATTCTCGCTGTATCACGCGGGCCAATGCCTGCGGATCGTGATCTGATCAACGAAATACCCCTCAGAAGCCTGCATTTTCTTAGCCGGCTACTAATCTGTATTGGTGCGAGTCGTAGCAGTAACGCACTGTAAATGTGCACTTCCGTTACGCACGCTGTTACATGTTTAAGGGTGGCCGTTTAGTGGCCGGGTTGCAGCGCTTGATCGACCGGGTTGCACTTTATAGGTCCAATGGTTGCACCTGGTTGAGATAGACGGTTGCACGTCCAATCAAAAGGCGCCCAAAAACCTGCAATAACAATGACACCGTGTCTTTTTGAATAATAAAAACGTAATGGCACGACGCTTGCTCTGGGCTTTCTCCGAAAGTTTTTGAAGTGAAGCTGCAGTGCCAATTCAACAAAAACCTCGGAGCACCACTCATGTCCCAGACGTTTTACAAGAAAGGTTTTCTAGCCCTCGCCGTTGCTGCGGCGCTGGGTGTTTCTGCGTTTGCTCAAGCTGATGTGAAGATTGGCGTAGCGGGGCCGATGACCGGCGCCAACGCGGCATTTGGTGAGCAGTACATGAAAGGTGCCCAGGCGGCAGCCGATGTCATCAACAAGGCCGGCGGCATCAACGGCGAGCAGATCAAGCTGGTGGCCGGCGATGACGCCTGCGAACCCAAGCAGGCCGTGGCCGTGGCCAACCGCCTGGTTGACCAGGACAAAGTGATTGGCGTGGTCGGGCACTTCTGCTCGTCGAACACTATCCCAGCCTCCGAGGTGTATGCCGATGCGGGCGTGATCATGATCACCCCGGGCTCCACCAACCCGCAGGTTACCGAGCGTGGCCTGTCGGCCGTGTTCCGCATGTGTGGTCGTGACGATCAGCAAGGCATCGTGGCCGGCGACTACATCGTCGACGTGCTCAAGGGCAAGAAAGTTGCCGTTATCAACGACAAGGACACCTACGGCAAAGGCCTGGCCGACGCCACTGCGGCGCAGTTGACCAAGCGCGGCGTGAAGCCGGTGCTGGAAGAAGGCCTGACCCGTGGCGAGAAAGATTTCAGCGCCCTGGTCACCAAGATCCGCTCCACCGGTGCTGACGTCGTGTACTTCGGCGGCCTGCACCCGGAAGCCGGCCCACTGGTTCGGCAGATTCGTGAAGCCGGCCTGAAAGACGTCAAGTTCATGTCCGATGACGGCGTGGTGACCGACGAACTGGTGGCCACCGCCGGTGGTGCACAGTATGTGGATGGCGTGTACATGACCTTCGGCGCCGACCCCCGCCTGCTGCCAGACAGCAAGACCGTGGTGGAAGAGTTCCGCAAAAATGGCACCGAGCCTGAAGGCTACACCCTGTACGCCTACGCCTCGATCCAGGCCCTGGCCGCCGGTTTCAATGGCGCCAAGTCCGACAAGGGCGAAGACGCAGCCAAATGGCTGAAATCCCACCCGGTCAAAACCGTCATGGGCGAGAAGAACTGGGACGCCAAGGGCGACCTGAAAATCTCCGACTATGTGGTTTACCAGTGGGACAAGGACGGCAAGTATCACCAGCTGGAAAAGCAGAAGTAATAGTTAGCGCGATGGGTTAGACGCCACTTGACCCTGTGGGAACCGGGCTTTTGTGGGAGCTGGCTTGCCTGCGATAGCGTCACCTCGGGTTGACTGACATTCCGAGGTGTCGCTATCGCGGGCAAGCCCGGCGCCCATACACGCCAGCTCCCACACGGGGACTTGGTTGCCAGCCCCTTTTGTGTCTGTCTTTTCCTCCTAGAAGATCCGCACACCCACAGGTGTGCAGGCTCTCACTGCGTGAGATTGCGTTATGGATGGTATTTTCCTGCAGCAACTGGTCAATGGGCTGACCCTCGGGTCGGTCTATGGCTTGATCGCCATCGGCTACACAATGGTCTATGGCATCATTGGCATGATCAACTTCGCCCATGGCGAGGTTTATATGATTTCCGCTTACCTCGCGGCGATCAGTCTGGCACTGCTGGCTTACTTCGGCATCGAATCCTTCCCGCTGCTCATCCTTGGCACCCTGATCTTCACCGTCGTCGTCACCGGCGTTTACGGCTGGGTCATCGAGCGTGTCGCCTACAAACCGCTGCGTAACTCCACCCGATTGGCACCGCTGATCAGCGCCATCGGTATTTCGCTGATCCTGCAGAACTACGCGCAGATCGCCCAGGGCGCCAAGCAACAAGGCATCCCGACGCTGCTGGCCGGCGCCTGGAGAGTCGATATCGGCACCGGCTTCGTGCAATTGACCTACACCAAGGTGTTCATCCTGGTGGCCGCGTTCGTCGGCATGGGCCTGCTGACCTACATCATCAAGTACACCAAGCTCGGCCGCATGTGCCGCGCTACCCAGCAAGACCGCAAGATGGCGTCGATCCTCGGTATCAACACCGACCGGGTCATCTCCTACGTATTCGTGATTGGTGCCGCCATGGCCGCCTTGGCCGGTGTGCTGATCACCCTGAACTACGGCACGTTCGACTTCTATGCCGGCTTCATCATCGGCATCAAGGCATTTACCGCGGCGGTACTCGGCGGCATCGGTTCCCTGCCTGGGGCCATGCTGGGTGGGATCATCCTGGGTATTTCCGAGTCGCTGTTCTCGGGGTTGATCAACTCTGACTACAAAGACGTGTTCAGTTTCTCCCTGCTGGTGGTGATCCTGATTTTCCGTCCCCAGGGCCTGCTCGGTCGCCCACTCGTGGCGAAGGTATAACTATGTCTGCTGCCTACTCTATCGATATCAAGAAAAGTGTCGTCGATGCGGTACTCGCCGGGCTGATTTCGCTGATCGTGTTCGGTCCGATCGTCGGCGTGGTCCTCGACGGCTACAGCTTCAACCTGCAACCGGCGCGTGTCGGCATTCTGGTGGCCATCGTGATGGTCGGCCGGTTCGCCATGAGCCTGTTCCTGCAAACCCCAAGGGGCCTGCGGATTCTGCAAGGGTTTGAAAGCACCGGCTCCGGTGTGCATGTGCTCAAGCCGGACTACAAGTCGCGCCTGCGCTGGATCATCCCGGCGTTGATCGTGATTGCCATCGTGTTCCCGTTCTTCGCCAACAAATACCTGCTGACCGTGGTGATCCTCGGGTTGATCTACGTGTTGCTGGGCCTTGGCCTGAACATCGTGGTCGGCCTGGCCGGGCTGCTCGACCTGGGTTACGTGGCGTTCTACGCCATCGGCGCCTATGGCCTGGCGCTGGGTTACCAGTACCTCGGCCTGGGCTTCTGGTCGGTGCTGCCGCTGGCGGCGATTTGTGCGGCGCTGGCGGGGTGCATACTCGGGTTTCCGGTGCTGCGAATGCACGGCGATTACCTGGCGATCGTGACCCTGGGCTTCGGTGAAATCATCCGCCTGGTGCTGAATAACTGGCTGTCGTTTACCGGTGGCCCGAACGGCATGCCGGTGCCGTCGCCAACGTTTTTCGGCCTGGAGTTCGTGCGCAAGGCGAAGGATGGCGGGGTGCCGTTCCACGAGTTCTTCGGCATCGACTACAACCCCAACATCAAATTCCTGTTCATCTACATCGTGCTGTTCCTGGTAGTGCTGCTGGTGCTGTACATCAAGCACCGCCTGACCCGCATGCCGGTGGGCCGCGCGTGGGAAGCCTTGCGCGAAGACGAAATCGCCTGCCGTTCCATGGGCCTCAACCACGTGCTGGTGAAGCTCTCGGCGTTCACCATCGGCGCGTCCACTGCCGGTCTGGCCGGGGTGTTTTTCGCCAGCTACCAGGGCTTCGTCAACCCGTCGTCGTTCACCTTCTTCGAGTCGGCGCTGATACTCGCCATCGTGGTATTGGGCGGCATGGGCTCGACCGTCGGCGTGGTGATTGCCGCGTTCGTGCTGACGGTGGCGCCGGAGCTGCTGCGCAGCTTCTCCGAGTACCGCGTGCTGCTCTTCGGCGTGTTGATGGTGGTGATGATGATCTGGCGACCACGAGGCCTGATTCGTATCAGCCGTACCGGTGTTGTCCCGCGTAAAGGAGTGGCGCCATGAGCAAGGAAGTCGTTCTTTCCGTGGAACACCTGATGATGCACTTTGGTGGCATCAAGGCCTTGAGCGACGTAAGTCTCAAGGTCAAGCGCAACTCGATCTTCGCCCTGATCGGTCCCAACGGTGCCGGCAAGACCACCGTGTTCAACTGCCTGACCGGTTTCTACAAAGCCTCCGGCGGCAAGATCGAACTCAATGTGCGCGGCAAGCAGACCAACGTGATCCAACTGCTGGGCGAGCGCTTCAAGGCCACCGACTTTGTCTCGCCGAAAAGCTTCGTCAGCCGGGTGTTCTACAAGATGTTCGGCGGCACTCACCTGGTGAACCGGGCGGGTTTGGCGCGCACCTTCCAGAACATTCGCCTGTTCAAGGAAATGTCGGTGGTGGAGAACCTGCTGGTGGCCCAGCACATGTGGGTCAATCGCAACATGCTCGCGGGCATCCTCAATACCAAGGGCTACCGTAAGGCTGAAAGCGATGCCCTCGACCATGCGTTCTACTGGCTGGAAGTGGTGGACCTGGTGGACTGCGCCAACCGCCTGGCCGGCGAGCTGTCCTACGGCCAGCAGCGCCGCCTGGAAATCGCCCGTGCCATGTGCACCCGGCCGCAGATTATTTGCCTCGACGAACCGGCCGCCGGCCTCAACCCCCAGGAAACCGAAGCCCTCAGCGCGATGATTCGCCTGCTGCGGGACGAGCACGACCTGACGGTGGTGCTGATCGAACACGACATGGGCATGGTGATGAGTATTTCCGACCACATCGTGGTGCTGGACCACGGCAACGTGATTGCCGAGGGCGGGCCGGAAGCGATCCGCAATGATCCGAAGGTGATCGCGGCTTATCTGGGCGCTGACGAAGAGGAACTGGTATGAGTGAGCCAATCCTCGAACTGAAAGACCTGGACGTGTTCTACGGCCCGATCCAGGCCCTGAAGAAAGTTTCGCTGCACATCAACGAAGGCGAAACTGTGAGCCTGATCGGCTCCAACGGCGCGGGTAAATCCACGCTGCTGATGTCGATCTTTGGCCAGCCACGGGCCGAGTCCGGGCAGATCATCTACCGCGGCGTCGACATTACCCACAAATCATCCCACTACATCGCCTCCAACGGCATTGCGCAGTCGCCGGAAGGGCGGCGGGTGTTCCCCGACATGACCGTCGAGGAAAACCTGCTGATGGGCACCATCCCGATTGGCGACAAGTTCGCCACCGAAGACATGCAGCGCATGTTCGAGCTGTTCCCGCGGCTCAAGGAGCGGCGCAACCAGCGGGCGATGACCATGTCCGGTGGTGAACAGCAGATGCTTGCCATCGCCCGCGCACTGATGAGCCGGCCCAAGCTGTTGCTGCTGGACGAGCCGAGCCTGGGGCTGGCGCCGATCGTGGTGAAGCAGATCTTTTCCACGCTGCGGGAGCTGGCGTCTACCGGCATGACCATCTTCCTGGTGGAGCAGAACGCCAACCATGCGTTGCGCTTGTCGGACCGGGCGTACGTGATGGTCAACGGCGAGATTCGCCTTACCGGCACCGGCAAGGAGCTGCTGGTGAATGAGGAGGTGCGTAACGCCTACCTCGGCGGGCATTAAGTCGTTCGCAGGTCCAATGTGGGAGCGGGCTTGTGTGGGAGCGGGCTTGCTCGCGAAGACGGTGGGTCAGTCACATGTGCATTGACTGATACGCCGCTTTCGCGAGCAAGCCCGCTCCCACATTTTTTTGCGTCGCCTGCAGGCTTTCCTGAAATTGTGGACAACAAATCCGGGCACCTGCCAAAGCGCGACATATAGCCGCCGCAAATCCCTGTTTTGTCACAGTTTTGACTTGTCCCCAAGCACTGTGGAACCGGCTGTGGGTAACGTGGGAGTAGCTGGCTGGAGGCCTTTGTTTTCGCGGCTTGCAGCGTGGTGGTTGTTTATTGATCAGTGAGTTTTTCGTGACCACCCGAGGGTTTTGTCAACCTGTTTAAAGACACAGGTATATGACCGGAATATGTCACTTCGGCCTGTGGATAAGTCTGTGACTAAACTCTGGAAAGAGTGCCGCAGAGGCCGGAATGACTGGCCTGGAGCCATCGTCCTGGTTGCACCGTTTTGAACCGGGCTACATACGGACTACGCAAGGTCAAGCAAAAAACTTTTTGAATCGCGCTGAAAGCCTTGTGTAGCGCGGCTTTCAGCTTTTGTACTTGCCCCCAAAGACTGTGGACGGGGCTGTGGATAAGGTGCGCGCACATGGCTGCACGCCACGGCCTGTATGGCTTTCGGGCGATTGGTTGAATTTCGTACAGCATGAGCGGCATTCACCTGTGTCCACAGCGTGTATCAGTTGCCGCCAGCCCGGCAGCCGGGCATTCTGCTGGCTGATTTTTTACCTCGTAGCCCCGCAAGGAGAACACCATGTCCGATACGCTGTTTATTACTGGCGCGACCTCCGGTTTTGGCGAAGCCTGTGCCCGCCGTTTTGCCGAAGCCGGCTGGAAACTGGTGCTCACCGGCCGCCGCGCAGAGCGCTTGAACGCCCTGTGCGCCGAGCTTTCCAAGCAGACCGAAGTGCTCGGCCTGGTGGTGGACGTGCGTGACCGCAAGGCCATGGAAGAGGCGATCGCCAACCTGCCGCCGTCCTTTGCCACGCTGCGCGGGCTGATCAACAACGCCGGCCTGGCGGTGGGCACCGACCCTGCGCCGAAGTGCAGCCTCGACGATTGGGAAACCATGGTCGACACCAACATCAAGGGTCTGCTGACCACCACCAGCCTGCTGTTGCCGCGCCTGATCGCCCATGGCCGTGGCGCCGGCATCATCAACCTCGGTTCCATTGCCGGCAGCTACCCGTACCCGGGCAGCCACGTGTATGGCGGCACCAAGGCCTTCGTCAAACAGTTCTCGCTGAACCTGCGTTGCGACCTGCAGGGCACCGGCGTGCGCGTGACCAACATCGAGCCGGGCCTGTGTGAGAGTGAGTTCTCGCTGGTGCGCTTTGCCGGTGACCAGGCGCGTTATGACGCGACTTATGCCGGTGCCGAGCCGATCCAGCCGCAGGACATTGCGGATACGATCTTCTGGGTGCTTAACACCCCGGCACACGTGAACATCAACCGCCTGGAGCTGATGCCAGTGAGCCAGACCTGGGCCGGGTTTGCGATTGAGCGTGGCGCCAAGGCCTAAGTTCGTCGAGCTGTTGTGGCGAGGGAGCTTGCTCCCGCTGGGCTGCGAAGCGGCCCTGGCTTTTTTGGGGCGGCTTCGCCGCCCAGCGGGAGCAAGCTCCCTCGCCACAGGGTTTTTGTCAGGCTTGAATATGCGGCAAATCGGCCAAAACAGGACATAAGGTACACTCCACCCCTGAAAACCCCGCCGCGCTGTGCGGTTCAAGGGTTTTGACAGGAGGATATGTGAGTAACCGAGGTGAGCAGTCGCTGCTCAAACAATCGACCATCCTGATGTTCGCCGTGGCGATCGCCGGGATTGTCACGGGGGTGGTGTCGGGCGCCCAATCGATTTTATTCGACGGCTTTTTCTCGCTGATCGCCACCGCCATCAAGGTGCTGATGCTGATCACGGCCAAGCTGATCGCCAAGAAAAGCAACGAACGTTTCCAGTTCGGCTACTGGCACCTGGAGCCCATGGTGCTGCTGATCGAGGGCAGTTTCCTGCTGTTGATCGCCATCTACGCGTTTCTCAACGGCGTGTTCGGCATTATCAATGGCGGGCGCGATATCGAGTTGGGCCTGGTGATCATCTATGCGGCGGTGTTTACCGTCGTCGAGTTCGCCTATTTCTTCTACGTGCGTTACCGCAATCGCACGCTCAAGTCGTCGCTGATCCAGTTCGACAACATCAGTTGGCTGGTGGACGCGATGCTGTCGGTGGGGCTGCTGGTGAGCTTCCTGGCGGCGCTGTTGCTCAAGTCCCAGGGCTATGGGCAGTGGGCGGTGTATGTGGACCCGTTGATCCTGATCCTGCTGGCGTTGAGCATGCTGGCGCCGGCCTTCAAGATCCTGCGCCCGGCGCTACGCGACGTGTTGGGGATTGTGCCGGACCAACTGGACGGAAAAGTGCGCGAAGTGATGGAGGCGGCCCAGGCCAGGCATGGTTTCGATGATTACGTGTCCTACGTGCAGAAGCACGGGCGGGCGCGGTTTATCGAGATTCATGTGGTGCTGCCGGCGGATTACCCGGTGGATAACGTCGCCACCCTGGACGGGCTGCGCGAAGAAATATCCACAGGGTTGGGCAAGCCCGACGCGGCCCGCTGGCTGACGATCAGTTTTACCGGGGACCGCAAATGGATTGCGTAAGGCCCAGGTAGCACGTCGCCAAGTGGTAAGGCGTGGTCGACGGCATGTCCCGCCGGCTCACGTGCCCCCTGGCATCCAGGCACTCATTCCAGCCTTTGTCGTGCAGGAAGCGTTGTTGCAGCGCCAGCAATTGGCGTTGTAGCACGGCTTCACTGTCGGGCCGCAAGGTCAGCGCCCGCAGGTATTCGGCCTGGGCCCAGATGCGCTGGGTGCCGTCGCGCACGCTGCCGTCCAGGGCGAGCATGCCGCTGACCGCACCGGTCAGGTTATCCACACCCTTTTGCTCGGCATAGGTGAACGCTTTGCTCAGTGATGTGTGCAACGGTGTGCCCCGCAGCAAATCCGAAGATTCCAGCAGGAAGAACCATTCGAACTGATGCCCCGGTTCAAACCAGTTATCCACAGCACCCAGCGGTTTTTCCATCATCACCCCGTGTTGGCGGTCGATGAAGCGCTTCTGCATGGCGTTGGCCAGGTCCAGCAACGCGTCTTGGGTGACGGCGTCCTCCCGCACGGCCAACGTGGCGAGGAAACCTTCGGCAAGGTGCATCAGCGGGTTTTGCAGAGGGCCAGACTTGAGGGATGACCAGTTACGTTCCAGCACCGCTTCGTACAGGCCGTCGCCGGTGGCGAAGCGTTCGGCGACCACTTCCAGGGCGGCGTCGAGTACCGATTCCACCAGCGATTCACGTACCTTGGCCCAATAGTGGGCGCAGGCGAAGATGATGAAGGCGTGGGTGTAGAGGTCCTTGCGCTTATCCAGCGGCTTGCCGTGGGCGTCGATGCTGTAGAACCAGCCGCCGTGCTCGGCGTCGTGGAAGTGCCGTTGCAGGGAGCGGAACAACGCGGCGGCGCGCTCCTCGGCAAAGGCTGCGCCGGGTTCACCGATCAGGCTGGCAAACAGGTACAACTGCCGTGCGCAGGCCATGGCGCGATAGCGTTGCGGGGGCAAAGGCCGATGATCGGCGTCCAGGGCCTCATAGGGCAGCGCCAGGTCGGCATTCCAGCCCGGGCCTTGCCAGAGCGGCACGATCAGGTCGTGGAAGTGCGTCAACACGGCGGTCAATTGAGGCTTGAGGGCGGAGCTTGGAGCGATGGGCATCGGCTGGCGTCGTCACGGCAGGGGTGTTTGCGCGACATGGTATCAGGCTTGGGATCGGTGTTGTCTTTACTGCCGCCTTCGCGAGCAACCAAACCCCAGTCGCCGCCGAAGCCGCACCCGCCACCCGCACCAACGGCGCAGCCGCCGCCGGCAGGAAACGCACCACGGCATAACCGGCAGCATGCAAAACCGCCGTCGCACCCACAAACCCTATGGCATACGCCCAAGGGCTGGACATGTCCGGCAGCTCCAAACCATGGGCCACGCCATGGAACAGTGCAAACAGCGCCGTCGCCGCCACCGCCACGAACAACGGCGGCCGCACCGCCAGCGCTACCGCCAGGCCCAGCGCCAGCACCGACGCGGCAATCCCGCTTTCCAGCGCCGGCAGTTCCAGCCCTTCAAAGCCCAGCATCCCGCCGATCAGCATGGTGCCGACAAACGTGCACGGCAGCGCCCAGCGCGCCGAGCCTTTTTGTTGAGCGGCCCACAGGCCCACGGCGACCATTGCCAGCAAGTGGTCGATGCCGCCCAGCGGGTGGCTGATACCGGCCACCAGGCCGTTGTCGCCATGGCCGGGGTGGGCGAAGGCGAGGGCGGGAGTGAGCAGCAGGGCTGCGGCAGCGAGAAGTGTATTGAGGCGCATGGACAGGCTCCTTGTGGGGGTTGATCAGGCTGCGGTCAGCAAGCCCTGGCGTTCGATGAAGGCGACGATTTCTTCCAGGCCGACGCCGGTTTTCTGATTGCTGAAGACGAAAGGTTTACCGCCGCGCATGCGCTGGGTATCGCTGTTCATCAGTTCCAGGGATGCGCCTACCAGCGGCGCCAGGTCGATCTTGTTGATCACCAGCAGGTCGGATTTGCAGATTCCCGGCCCGCCTTTGCGCGGCAGCTTGTCGCCGGCCGACACATCGATCACGTAGATGGTCAGGTCCGACAGTTCCGGGCTGAAGGTGGCCGACAGGTTGTCGCCGCCGGATTCCACCAGGATCAGGTCCAGGCCGGGAAAGCGACGGTTCAACTGGTCTACCGCTTCGAGGTTGATCGAGGCGTCTTCGCGAATCGCGGTGTGGGGGCAGCCGCCGGTTTCCACACCGATGATGCGCTCGGGCGCCAGGGCCTGGTTGCGCACCAGGAAGTCGGCGTCTTCGCGGGTGTAGATATCGTTGGTGACCACCGCCAGGTTGTAGCGATCACGCAGGGCCAGGCACAGGGCCAGGGTCAGGGCGGTCTTGCCGGAGCCGACCGGGCCGCCGATGCCGACGCGCAGGGGTTGGGTGTTCATGTGATTCTCCAAGATAAAGTGCCCTAGGAACGGAACAGGCGGCTGTACTGGCGCTCATGGGCCATGCACGCCAGGGACAGGCCAAACGCGGCGCTGCCGTAGTGATTGGGGTCAAGCTGGCTGGCGTTCTGCTGGGCTTGTTGCAGCAGCGGCAGCAGTTCGCTGGTCAGGCGCTGGGCGGCTTGTTGGCCCAGAGGCAGCGTCTTCATCAGCACCGCCAATTGGTTTTCCAGCCAACTCCACAGCCAGGCGGCCAGGGCGTCATCCGGGCTGATCTGCCAGGCGCGGGCGGCCAGGGCCCAGCCCAGGGCCAGGTGCGGTTCGGAGCGCTGTGCCAGGAACTCTCGGGCGGCGTCATCCAGCTCCGGTAAACCGTTCAATAGCTGGTGCAGGGAATAGCCCATCTGCCGGCTTTCCTGATACAGCTCGCGGGTTTCACGGCTGGCGCGGTGTTCCTCACACAACTGCGCGAGGCGCGACCAGTCCTGTTCGGCGGCGGCCTGGCAGTGGGCGAGCAGCAGCGGCGCTTCGAAGCGCGCCAGGTTGAGCAACAGTTGATCGCTGATCCAGCGCCCGGCACTTGCCGGGTCGGTCACGCGGGCTTGCTCCACGGCCATTTCCAGGCCCTGGGAATAGCTGTAGCCACCAATCGGCAGCTGCGGACTGGCCAGACGCAACAGCGCCCAGGCTGGGTTCATAGACGTACGCCGAACTGGTGCAGCTTGGGCGGGTAGTTGAAGTCTTCGTCGCCATGGCGGGAATGGTGGTGGCCGCCGCCATAGGCGCCGTGTTCCGGCTGGAAGGGGGCCTCGATGGTCTCGGTCGTCGCGCCCAACTGATCGAGCATGGCCTTGAGCACGTAGTCATCGAGCAGGCGCAGCCAACCGTCACCCACTTGCAGCGCCACGTGGCGGTTGCCCAGGTGATAGGCGGCGCGGGTCAGTTCAAAGGCACTGCCGCAAGTGACGTGCAGCAGTTGTTCAGGTCGGGCGCACACGCGTACGACACGTCCGTCTTCAGCCTGTAGGAATTCGCCATCGTGCAGCGGCGGTTGGCCGCGCTCCAGAAACAGGCCGACGTCTTCTCCGTCGGCACTGAAACAGCGCAGGCGGCTTTTGCTGCGGGCTTCGAAATTCAGCAGCAACTCTGCGGCCCAGACGGGTTGGGGGGCGATTCGGCGGTGGATCACCAGCATCAGAAAGCTTCCAGCTATGAGCGATAAGCAAGCTAGAGCAAGGGTCTTGCCAACCACGCGGGGAGTAGGAATTCCCTGTAGGCAGGCGACTTGTGCCACCTGATGGCGCAGGAAATTATTCCAAAATGTTTCATTTTGGTGCGTGGTTGGATTTATAGCACCGGATCCGGGCGCTCGGCGTTGAATTCCATTGCTTGGTGCATGAAATTTCTTTCATCTTTTTTTGAGTTTTGATTGCTTGGGACTTTTCCTACGCACTTGCAGGATTTGCCGTGCGTTGCGTTACGCGCTGTTTCATTAGGATTCCGCTCCGTATTTAATCTTCAGCGGTTTCCACCATGTACAAGTCATTTTTCTGTTTACTCATTGTCAGTTTGTCGCTCGCCATTTCATCTGCTTCGGCCAACCTTCAGCGTGCCCCGGCATTCGCGCCGCCACCTTCTATCGACAACGTGATCGACCGCGCCCACGAGCTGTTGGGCACGCCCTATAAATTGGGCGGCGCTTCGGTGAAGCAGGGCTTCGATTGCAGCAGCTTCCTGGTGTACCTGTTCAAGACCGAAGCCAACATTCATCTGCCTCGCACCACCTCGGCGATGCACCGCTCAACCGCGGCCACGGTCAAGCGCAATGCGTTGCAACCGGGTGATGCGGTGTTTTTCAGGGGCAATGGGCGCGGCCAGGTCAGCCACGTTGGTCTCTATATAGGAGAGGGCAAGTTCATCCACTCGCCACGCACGGGCAAAAGCGTGCGCATCGACTCACTGGCCAACAGCTATTGGAACCGGAACTACACCACCGCCAAGCGTTTTCACACCGTGCGCTGAGTTATTCGGTGCTGCCCAGGCCTTGCCAATGCTTGAGGCCGATAAAGATGAAACGCAGCTGCTGGGTGATCTTGGCTTGTGGCGTGAGGTGCGCAGGCAGCGCTTCGGCGGGCGGGTCGATAATGTCGGGCAGGGTGGCGAACACGCTCTTGACGATCAGGTCGGCCATCACGTGCAGGCCGTCGGCATCCAGGTGCTGGAGCTTGGGCATCAGGGTCAGGTCGGCGGCGAGGTCGCTGGCGATGTCTTCACGCAGGGCACCAATGGCTTGGCGAACGGCGAGGCTGCCACCGTATTGCTCGCGGGCCAGGAACAGGAATTGCGAACGGTTGGCGGCGACCACATCCAGGAAAATCCGCACGGAGGCATCGATGATGCCGCCCATCACGAATTCGTTGTGGCGCACCAGGCGAATCGTCGCGCGAAAGGTCTGGCCGACTTCGCTGACCAATACCAGGCCCAGCTGATCCATATCGGCAAAGTGACGGTAGAAACCGGTGGGCACGATGCCGGCGGTCTTGGCCACTTCACGCAGGCTCAGGCTGCCGAACCCACGGCCACACTCCATCAGATGGCGGGCTGCGTCCATCAGGGCGAGTCGGGTCTGTTGCTTCTGTTCGGCGCGGGGCAGCATTGGCAGGCGGGCTTTGTGGACAAGGACAGCGACGCACTCTAGCAAATCAGCTTTGCCAGCGTCGAACTTCAAAAGGGAGAAGGGCGTTGCGGTTCACACAAAGTCAAAGCCCGATCGGCTGATCGGGCTTTTTTCCAGGGCCAGCACGGGCTTAGCTCTGTGCTTGATGCAGTTCTGCCAGACGGTCAGCACCGCCTTCCACTACGCCGTCAGCATAAGCGCGTTTGTTGGCGCGGCTCGAACCATCTTCAACCAGGCCTTTCTGTTCCAGGCGATCACGACCACCTTCGGCAACAGCGTTGCGTTCCATCAGGCGATCAGCGCCACCTTCAACCAGGCCTTTCTGTTCCAGACGATCACGGCCACCTTCAGCAACGCCTTCGGTGTAAGCACGTTTGTTGGCTTGTTCCGAACCGTTTTCAGTGATGCTGCCGTTGTAGTCGGTGTTGTTCTTGTCCGAAGCGCCGCTGCGAGCCAGGGTTTGGCTGAAGTGGGAAGCGTCGGCTTTCACTTGTGGGGTTGCCTGTTCAGCAGCTGGCAGGGCAAATGCGCTGGTGGCCAGGAGGGAAAGTGCAAAGCTTGCGAGTATTTGGCGTTTCATGATGGGTTGCTCCTTGGGAGGGCGATAAATTGGGTACAGGGCTAATGCTACTCTTGATAAGTCGATATAAAAGTTCATAAACACAATGGTAATAATCAACAGAATTGATTGTTCCCTGCGAAGGCTCTATCTCGCAGGTCTCAAGCCCGCGCTTTTGCACCGAGGTGGGTATTTTCGACACGAACGTGGGTAACAACGGTGCGTCGTTGATGATTGAAACTGTCTGGTTGGTCAGGAAAGGCGGTTTTTAGGAGGAATTCATCAATGGGGTTAAACCCCCGCGCCGTTTGTCAGTCGTAGCCATATAAGCTGTAGTCAAAACGCGCGCCGCAAAGCGCCCGCTCAGTCGTAACCTGGAGTCCTGTGCAATGACGCGCACTCGTAAAATTCTCGCCTGGAGCTGCGCCAGCTTCGTTTTGTTAATCGCCATTGTGGTGTTGGTCCTGGTGTTCTTTGACTGGAACCGGATCAAGCCGCCCCTCAACGCCAAGGTCTCCGAAGAGTTGCATCGACCGTTTGCCATCAATGGCAACCTGGCAGTGGTGTGGCAGCGCGAGCCCGATGAGGGTGGCTGGCGCGCCTGGATTCCGTGGCCCCATGTGATTGCCGAAGACCTGACCCTGGGTAATCCCGACTGGTCGAAAGCCCCGCAGATGGTCACCCTCAAGCGCGTGGAGTTGCGTATCTCGCCCCTGGCGTTGCTGGCCCAGCGCGTGGTGATCCCGCGTATCGACCTCACCGAACCGAGTGCGCAGTTGCAGCGCCTGGCCGATGGCCGCGCCAACTGGACCTTCAAGTTCGACCCCAAGGACCCGAATGCCGAACCGTCCAACTGGGTGGTGGACATCGGCGCCATCGGCTTTGACAAAGGCCATGTGACCCTCGACGACCAGACTCTCAAGACCCAGCTCGACGTCGTGATCGACCTGCTCGGCAAGCCGATCCCCTTCGGCGAGATCGTCGGCGATGCCGACGCCAGGAAAGCCCTGGAAAAAGGCTCGGCGCCGCAGGATTACGCGTTCGGCCTCAAGGTCAAGGGCCAATACCACGGCCAGAAACTCGATGGCACCGGCAAGATCGGTGGCCTGCTGGCCTTGCAGGACGCGGCCAAGCCGTTCCCGCTGCAAGCCCAGGCCAGGATCGGCGACACCAGCATCTCGCTGGCCGGCACCCTGACCGACCCGATGAACCTCGGCGCCCTCGACCTGCGCCTCAAGCTCTCCGGCAGCAGCCTGGGCAACCTGTACCCCCTGACCGGCGTGACCTTGCCGGATTCGCCGGCCTATTCCACCGACGGCCACCTGATCGCCAAGTTGCATGAGGCCAGTGGCGCGTCGTTCCAGTATGAAAACTTCAACGGCAAGATCGGCAACAGCGACATCCACGGCAACCTCGGCTACGTCGCCAGCCAGCCGCGGCCCAAGCTCACCGGGGCGCTGGTCTCCAACCAGCTGTTGATGACCGACCTGGCGCCGCTGATCGGTGCCGACTCCAACGCCAAGCAAAAAGCCCGTGGCGGCGAAAGCAAGCAGCCGGCGACCAAGGTGCTGCCGGTGGAAGAGTTCCGCACCGAGCGCTGGCGCGACATGGATGCCGACGTCGAATTCACCGGCAAACGCATCGTCCACAGTGCCGAATTGCCGTTCACCGATCTCTACACTCACCTGGTGCTGAACGACGGGCAGTTGAGCCTGGAGCCCCTGCGTTTCGGCGTGGCCGGTGGCAAGCTCGACGCGCAGATTCGTCTCAACGGGCGCACCACGCCGATGGAAGGCCAGGCCAGACTCACCGCGCGCAACTTCAAGCTCAAGCAGTTGTTCCCGACCTTCGAGCCGATGAAAACCAGCTTCGGTGAGCTCAACGGCGACGCGGACATTTCCGGGCGCGGCAACTCCGTCGCGGCATTGCTTGGCACGTCGAATGGCGATCTGAAGATGTTGATCAACGACGGCGCCATCAGCCGCGGACTGATGGAAATCGCCGGGCTCAACGTCGGCAACTACGTGGTCGGCCGCCTGTTTGGCGACAAGGAAGTGAAGATCAACTGTGCGGCCGCAGACTTCGGCATCAAGTCGGGCCTGGCGACGACTCGTCTGTTTGTGTTCGATACCGAGAACGCGATCATCTACATCGATGGCACCGCGAACATGGCCAGCGAGCAGCTTGACCTGACCATTACTCCGGAGTCCAAAGGCTTCCGCCTGTTTTCCCTGCGCTCGCCGTTGTACGTCAACGGGCCGTTTATCAAACCGAATGCTGGCGTGAAGGCGGTGCCGCTGATGCTGCGTGGTGCGGGCATGGTTGCCTTGGGTGTGATTGCCGGCCCGGCGGCGGGTTTGCTGGCGCTGGTGGCACCGAGCGGCGATGAGCCGAACCAGTGTGCGCCGCTGCTGCAACAGATGAAGGAAGGCAAGGCACCTAAAACAGTGAAAGGCTAGCTGACAAAACCGTGAACCAAATGTGGGAGCGGGCTTGCTCGCGAAGGCGGTGGATCAGTCAAGAATGTTC